>JAHRWB010000044.1 GCA_019090385.1 Pseudomonadales bacterium
CGGCATCACATTGGCAGCACTGCCAACCCGCGCACTGATCGACCGGGCATTTTGCGAAGCATCGCTATTTCTTTCACTCATAAGGGAAATTCCTCGTAAGAGTTTACTTTGGTAGGAATATTTAAGGTTGGGCGAATGCCCTTGGAGTTTATATGATAGCCGGCAGCGCCGGCAATCGTAGCAACGCCTGTGGCGGATAAAGAGCCTGTAGCGAATGAAACGCCTGTGGCAAATAAAACGCCTGTGGCAAATAAAACGCCTGTGGCGGATAAAGAGCCTGTGGCGGATAAAGAGCCCGTAGCGGATAAAAGAATAGTATTTGTGCAGCCTTATACATAGGCCCAACTATAGTCCCGACGCATACAAATGCCAAGTGATTAATCAGCCTTATCCTGCAACACCAACTCTTCCTTGAAGCGCCGTGCATTCTCCACATACATCTTTGCAGCGAGAGCCACCGCACTCGCTTCTTTATCCGAAAAAGTTTTAACCACCTTACCAGGAGAACCCAAAACCATGCTGTTATCCGGTATTTCCTTACCCTCGGTAATAAGTGCATTTGCTCCGATCAAGCAATTTTTACCGATTCGCGCCCCATTTAGGACCACAGCATTAATACCAACCAATGAATTATCACCAATTGTGCAACCATGCAACATAACTTTATGCCCAATGGTTACATTGCTCCCAATCATTAAAGGAAAGCCGGGGTCAGAATGTAAAACAGAGCCATCCTGCACATTGGAACCTTCTCCAATCACCATCACATCGTTATCAGCTCTCAATACAGCGTTAAACCAAACACTGGCATTCGCCTTTAGCAATACGTTGCCCAACACTGTTGCCGAATCGGCAACATAGTAATCACCCTCTGCTTTTACACGTAAATCTCCAAGACTGAATAACATATCAACTCCAATGTGACTAAATTACAATTAATTCTCTTTAGTCTCTGCATAATAGGCAAGTAGAATTTTGCACTTACATTAAAAAAAAATACTCGGTACAGTTGTATAATTAAGTGATAAAAAGCATAAGGAATTGCATGTATCAGTATCTCAGGCCATGCACGAATGATACGTAATATCAAAGTAATATCACTGGCAGTTTTTTTTCTGCTAACGTGCCTGATGATCCCCTTGACGATGTCCGTTAAAATCACACCAGATGCCGGCTCGGCCCTTGTGCCCAGAAATGATGAAAATGCTGCCCGCTATAAAAAATACCTTTCGCACTTCCCCAATGATTTCATTGCCATCATACATCTCTCAGGACTCACCTGCAGTGCCCCAGGCTGGTCACTTATACAGGAAATAGAAAGCACCGCAAAATCTTTGGATATAGTTTACAAAACTGTTAGCGTTGCTTCAGCAAAATATGTTTCGAATATTGACGATGAACTGGATGTTCGAGATTTTTCAGAACTCGATTTTGCAACCCCGCAATCTCGTTGTGATGCTGCTGCAAAATATACGCCGTTCCAAAATATTCTGATCACCCCCCAATCAAAGAACATCGCTATCTATATTGTCGCGCAAAAGGGCTATTTGAATGCGATTGCTTTCACCCAGGCCCTTACTGAAGTGCTGGAACCATTTCGCATAAGAATTTCAGATTTGGGTGGAGAATATCGTCTGGCAGGAGAACCGGTAGTTAGCGCGGAACTGTCTGAAGAAACCAGCCAAGGTACCACCGCGCTAATATTGGCCTGTCTGACGATGTTTGCAATAGTTTGGCTAATCACCCGCAGTCTGGCTGTGGCCATTGTCGCCATAGCCTGCGGGTGTTTCTCACTTCTGACAACCTTTGCTGTGATGGGCCTACTTAATATTGAACTTTCGCCCGTTACTTTAATCGTTGGAAACCTGCTGTTTCCCCTCGCCGCCGCTTTTACCATCCACGCGCACGGCTATATAAGCAGATCACAACATTTTATTAACAACCTAGTACCCGCCAGCGCAATCAAGCCGTTTTTATTTGCAACCTTAACAACAATGATAGGATTCGGAACAACTGCTTTTAGTAATTCCCCTGATGTCCAACGCATGGGATTTTTGGGTGTGGTTGGCATTGCCGCCTGTTGTGTTGCTGTATTTTTATTAGTATTCCCGATGCTTACACATTTGCAATCTTCACGAACGCATCTGCCTCCAGAGCGTTTTCATAGCACTAATTTTAAACTGGCAGCAGTATTGCTCTTGGGATTTATCAGCATAACGCTGGTAGGAACAATACAACTAACCATTAATTACTCACCCAATGACTATCTGAAACACAGTAACAAAGTACGCCAGGATTATGAGGCCGTTGCAAAAGATTTTGGCCGCTATACCATTCCTATGCTCGTTGTCATGGACGAGGCTGATGCGGCACTGGATCCCGAGCCGTGGCTTACCACTCATAGATTCATCTCCAGGCTAAACGAAAAATTCCCCGATACCCAGGCGTCCTGGCTATATTCACAGCTATCCGAAATGACTGAAGCTTTTTTGTATGGTGCACCGCCTTTGGATGAAGACCAACCCAGACAGACATTCCCAGAAAACAGAGAGCAGATTGCCCAGTTTCTCCTCTGGTATGACGAAAGTGATCTTGAATCTTTTATCGATGAAAATAGACAACAGTTCACGGTGTTATTTCAAACACCTCTGGAAGGATCTATTGAATTCATCGAATTTGAAGAGGAAGTCCAGAGTTTTGCCAAAGAAAGCGGCATGCAGGTTAACCTGATCGGTCGCGTAGCCAACAACTTTCGAATTGGTCATCAAGTAGGCATAGATAATCTTTACGGTGTGGCTATCGGACTTACGCTAATTTTCATGGTGTTTTTGGTAATGCTCAAATCACCGCTACTCGCTGTGATTGGTGTAATTGTAAACGGTTTGCCTGTTATGGCCTGCCTGGGCACTTTGGCCCTACTCAATATACCACTGGACCTCGGAAGCTCTATCGTCGCCTCTATCTGCCTGGGCATTGCGGTAGATGATACAAGCCACTACCTAATGCGCTATCAGGCAATCAGAACAGAGAAAAACTGTAGCCCAGCCATAGCAGCTGGCCTTACTTCTGGAGAACTGTCCCGGCCGATAATCACTACCACGCTGGCTATTGTTGTCGGATTTCTCTGGATGAACCTGGCTGACCTGGTTCCCCTGCAGAGTTTTTCCCGGATTTTATCCATTGCTTTACTAGTAGGTCTGGCCACAGACTTGTGGGTCTTGCCTGCTCTGTTAGCCCGATTTGATCGCCGCCTACAATAACTCACATTTTTTTACCTTTCCCTGCTACCTTGAACATTCTGCACAGTGCATAGTTAAACGCATATCCGATTTCAGTTTTAGCTTCTCACAATCACTACAAACGAATGTATGTGGATAGAGCTAAAGACATTGAGGTGCAAATGACGAGTAAAATGCCGAGTTTTGACACTATGGTAGAGATGGCCAAAAACGACCCCGCGGCCTTTGAAGAAATGCGCCGAGAGCTCAGCCAAGAGATAATTGATGGTGTCAGCAACACCGCACTTAAACGCCGACTTGCCGGACTACAGTTTCAAATTGATATGGAATGCAGGAAAGCCAGCAATCCAATGGCAAGTTGCATTCGTATCTCCCAGATGATGACAGATTCACTTATGGAGCTTCAGGAAAGCCTCAACGGCCTCAGTTACAGCGCTCCTGAAGTGGTGAAAAAAAACCTTGATCCCATCAGTGCAGACATACTGGATATATCCTCGCGCCTGGAAAAGAGAACAGAAGTTGGCATCCCCACACTGGAACCAGAGGACTAAACAAGGCTGGACATGCAGCTAGAGAAACCTAAAAAAAATATTCAAAAAAAGGTATCATCACTCGCTATACTTTTGATATATGATGAACCTGGATGAAATTCTGCCCAAGCTGCGGTAATACCGTTACACACAGAGTCCCAAAAGGTGACAATCGCAATCGTTACATATGTGACAATTGCGATGAAATCCACTATCAGAATCCGCGTATTATCACTGGTACTCTGCCCCTACACGAAGACAGAGTACTATTGTGCAGGCGTGCCATTGCGCCCAGAAAAAACTTCTGGACTCTGCCAGCCGGATTTTTGGAAAATGGAGAAACTTCAGAACAAGGCGCCATTAGAGAAACCATGGAGGAAGCCAAGGCCGAGGTTAATGTACATTCACTATATACACTTTATAATCTTCCTCACATTTCCCAGATCTACATGTTTTACAGAGCTGAGCTTAAAGATCTGAATTTTTCACCCGGTATCGAGAGCTTAGAAGTGCGTCTGTTCAGTGAATCGGAGATCCCCTGGACAGAACTCGCCTTTCCCGTTATCAACAATACACTTGCCCATTATTTTTCAGACAGAAAAACCCAAGTCTATCCCACGCACGTTGAGGATATCATTATCAATCGTTAGCGGCCTGGTGCGCCAAGGTTAATAGTACGCCCGTGCATTCCGAAATAATTTCATCCATGCACCATCTTCACCAGCAAAAGGATCCTCCCAAACATTGGTCACGTTTCTAAATACTCGCTCCGGGTGGGGCATCATGATCAATATATTTCCAGATTCGTTACACAAGCCGGCTATCCCATTGGCTGCGCCATTGGGGTTATAGGGGTAGCTTTGCGTCTGAATATGCTGATTATCTACATATTGCATCACTGTCTTTACCTTCTGCTCATCGTCAGAGCAATCAAACTCTACTCGTCCTTCTCCATGAGCAACTGGCACACTTATTACACTTTCGTGCATCCCTGCAAACCAGGGACTGTTATTTGCATTTATACGAACCAGGCAGGTACGCGCTTCAAACTGTTCCGATTGATTTTTTACAAAGCGAGGCCAGTGTTGAGCACCGGGCACTAGAGACTTTAATCCAGACAACATCTGGCAGCCATTACAAATTCCCAATGCTAATACGTCACGCTCAAAAAAATCGTAAAATTGCTGTTTTACATTTTCGTGGTACATGATGGATTTACTCCAGCCACCCCCCCCACCCAATACATCTCCATAGGAAAAACCACCGCAAGCAACCAGACTCTGGAAATCTGCAAGGCTTGCATCTCCTGCCAACAAATCACTCATATGAACATCTACAGCTTCAAAGCCACTGCGATCAAAAGCGGCCGCCATTTCAATATGTCCATTAACACCTTGTTCTCTTAATACCGCGATTTTGGGTCTTGCTCCTCCTAAAATAGCAGGACTTAAATTCGGATCGAAGGAAAGTGAAATGCTTTGTCCCACTTCATCCACAATACTGGCATATTCCTGCTCCGCACAGGTCACGTCATCACGCAGGCTTTGCATGCGATAACTGGTTTCAGCCCAGATATTTTGCAAGTTCAGCAACGATGCCTGGTAGACAACACTGTAATCCATGCTAATTTTTACAACATTAGTTCCCGGGGGCGATTTTCTCTCGGGTCCACCAATAACATAAATATGCGAGGATAAGTCCGCCGCATCAAATATCTCTAATACTGCTGCACAATCACTATCTCGTACTTGCAGCACCGCGCCTAACTCCTCATTAAAAAGCAATCGTAGTAATTCTACATTTACATCACTACCAGGCTGTACAGATAACAAACTGGAAAAATCCAGGTTTAACGAACAGCGGCCAGCAAATGCCATTTCCACCAAAGTTGTTAAAAGCCCACCATCCGAACGATCATGGTAAGCCAGCAATAATTGCCGGTGTAAGCTGAGCTGAACCGCCTCCAAAAACTTTCTCAGTAGAGGTATGTCATCAATATCGGGGGACTCATTACCCAGCTGTCCATACACCTGTGCCAGCGCACTGCCACCCAGGCGATTTTTACCCAGACCCAGGTCTACAAAAAGAAGAGAAGATTGCCCTTGATCCAGCTTGAGCCAAGGCGTTAGCGTCAGTCGCGCATCCGTGACCGGTGCAAATGCAGTCACATTCAAGGATACCGGTGAAGTGACCGACATCTCCTGTTTTCCTTCAGTCCAGGCGGTATGCATGGACAGACTATCTTTTCCAACCGGTATGGCGATACCCAAGCCCGGACATAGCTCCATACCGACAGCATGTACAGCGTCATACAATCCCTGATCCTGCTCTGGCTGACCTGCCGCCGCCATCCAGTTGGCAGAGAGAACAACACGACCGAGGCTTTCCAGGGGTGCCGCCACCAGATTGCTAAGTGCCTCACCGACTGCCATTCTCGCAGCCGCTGCAGAACTGATTAATGCATTAAATGGCCGCTCGCCGAGGGACATGGCTTCCCCCACATAAGTATCATACCCCGCCAGCGTAACGGCAACATCAGCTACCGGTACCTGCCAGGGTCCAACCATTTGTTGCTGGGCGACTAAACCGGTTATGGATCTGTCACCAATTGTTACCAGGAACTTTTTGCTAGCCACTGCCGGAAATGCCAATACACGTTCAACGGCACTGTCCACATTAATGTCATTGAGACAGATTTCATCCCGCGCAATTTTTTTCCGCATTACTTCGCGCTGCATTTGTGGAGGCTTACCAAACAATAAGGACAGCGGTATCTGGACTGGCATGTCCTGGTGCAGTTCATCGGAAACCGCCAAAACCGGCCTAACACCAGCCGTACCAACAACCGAAAAGGGACATCTTTCTCTACGGCATATATTTTCAAACAGCTCAAGATCCTGTGCCTCTATAGAAAGCACATAACGCTCCTGGGACTCATTACTCCAAATTTCCAGAGGCGACATACTGCTATCTGCAAGCGGGATGTCTCGCAAATAGAAATTACCCCCGACTCCACCATCCATAACTAACTCTGGCAGTGCATTTGACAAACCACCCGCACCCACATCATGAATAAGCAATATGGGGTTTTTTTCTCCCAGCGCACAACAGGTATCGATGACCTCCTGAGCACGTCGCTCAATTTCCGCATTGGCTCGCTGCACGGATGCAAAATCTAAATCAGAACTGCTCATGCCAGAAGCCAGGGACGAAGCGGCACCACCACCCAGTCCGATAAGCATGGAAGGCCCACCCAGCAGCACCAACTTGTTACCGGCAGACATCTTACTCGCGTGCACATGCTCTCTCCGGACAGAGCCCACACCACCGGCAAGCATTATAGGTTTGTGGTAGCCATAAACCTGATCTGAATTGTGTGCTTTCCACTCGAGGGTTCTGAAATAACCCAATATAGCCGGCCTACCAAACTCATTATTGTAACTGGCCGCACCAATCGGTCCCTCCAGCATAATATCCAGGGCCGAAACAATCCTTTCTGGCCTGCCCGTATTAAGCTCCCAGGGCTGTTCAAAACCCGGAATATTTAAATGCGATGTGGTGAAACCGCTAAAACCTGCTTTGGGTTTGGATCCACGCCCTACCGCTCCCTCATCTCTTATTTCCCCTCCGGAGCCCGTCGCCGCACCCGCGCGAGGTGCAATAGCTGTGGGATGATTGTGGGTTTCTACTTTCATTAAAATATCAATATCCTGCTCGACATTGCCATAAACATGAGTAGCAGGATCTGCATTAAAGCGCTGTTTGGAACTACCTTCTATAACTGCTGCATTATCAGAATAAGCACTGAGAATGCCCGCACCATCAATCGCTTTATAGGTATTTTTGATCATGCTGAACAGTGACTGGTCTTGACGCTCTTGATCGATAAGCCAACTTGCATTGAATATTTTATGACGACAGTGCTCAGAATTGGCCTGGGCAAACATCATCAGTTCTACATCGGTTGGATTCCGATCTAGCTGCCCATACGCCTCATACAAATATTGAATTTCACCCATACTCAAGGCCAGACCCAGAGATGCATTTGCACTTTCAAGCGCTTGGATTCCCTCACCGACAATATCGATATGGGACAGATGCTTTGGCGGCAAGCTGGCAAATATCGATTCAAATGAAATTGCTTCGATATCCTTCAGCATGACCGTTTCTGTCATACGGTCATGGATACAAGCTGCAATGGCGGCTTCATGCTGCTCTAAATAATCCTTGCTTACACCAAGTACCGACCAACGTATACCGCGCTCCACCCGCTGGACAATATCAAGGCCACAATTCAGGAATATATCCGTTGCCTTGCTCGACCAGGGGGAAATGGTACCTACTCTAGGCACAACTGTGCAGAAAGTGAGGCTCCTGGGGTGGCTCTGTGCAAGACCCGTTTCAGGCCCATAATGCAAAAGCTTGCGAATTTTGCGTAGATCGACATCACTCACAGAATCTTTTGCTACGCTGTTCTGTAGCAAAATGAGGTGCACGTATTCTGCATGTATTTCTTGTATTTCAGGAAACACAGCGTTGATACGCAGAAGCAATTGTCTCAGTTTGAACTTCGAGAATGCCGGTTGCCCGGCCAGCACAATAATTTCGTTATTCTGATTACTCACTTACCATTAATTCCACTTATACTTTTCTGGAGCGCTTAGCACGTTTTGATGCAAAAAATGACCTGAGCAATACACTACTCTCCTCAGCCATCAGCCCGTGTAGAACTTGTACTTTGTGATTCAATTTTGGATTATCAAGCACCTGAGCGCTACTCACTATCGCGCCGGCACGGGGTTCAGTAGCCGCAAAAACCAGTGTCTTGATACGTGCATGAATCAGCGCACCCGCGCACATAGTGCAGGGCTCTACCGTTACATACAGGGTTGCATCAGGCATCCGATAGTTTTTCAGAGCCCTCGCGGCCTGACGTAGAGCCAGCATTTCAGCGTGGGCAGTGGGGTCTGTTCGACCAATAGGCCCGTTACATCCTTCACCCAATAACTGATTATCCAGGACAACTACAGCGCCTACAGGCACCTCTCCATAACCCTGAGCGGTTCTAGCCAGCTCAAGCGCTTTGCGCATCCAAAATTCATGTTGCAATAAATTATCCACGCTAAAACCGACTGCCTATACGCATTGGCAATCATAGGCGCTCACAGACGACAGATCAAAAAAATGTACGTTAATCGTGAGTCACTCGACCAGGAGAATTACAGTCAGGATGGGTACTTCTGCTGAAAATCTCGAGATTTAACCCAGTAATATATACCCATAACAACACCAAAAATGCTCGCAAGCATGACCAAGCCATAAACAAAATGACTACTATCACCATGCCCCGTATGGGCGCTCACACCGATGGTGACGATCAGCGAAATTAATAGACAAGCAAAAAGGATATATTTATTCATTGTTAAGTTCTCTTGTTCTGATCAACCCAGGGGCGTTTCAACAAAGCCATATCTAAATAGACAAAACAACGGCCTAGTGGGACCAGCCTGTCTAATTTACTTTGCTATTATCCGCATTTTTCCATCGCCCGACTATCAAAATTAGCATCGCATTCCACATTTTTTAATTACAAATGATAATTATTACGTTTAGGGGGTGCTGCCTCGATTGCCAACCCGCGAGCATCCAGGTTTTACCCGCCATGTGGATGATTTGGGCAATCATTTTCTAATCCGTGCCACAGGGGCTATGCGCTGTTTGCCAGCATCCATCTGGCTTGAAAAACACCTCGCTAGTAAAGCAGGACAGAATAGATATCATAACAACACCATGCTGTAACAAAGCGAATGTCACATTACATTAAATTAATATGACCGAAGCAAAATTGATTAAGTTACTGAACGAAGTAAAGAACTGCCAGCTTTGTTCTGCTGTTCTGCCGCATTCACCACGTCCCGTATTAAAAGTCGGTAGTACTGCTCGATTACTTATTATCGGACAGGCACCTGGCTCAAAAGTCCATGCCAGCGGCATTCCATGGGATGATCCAAGCGGAGACAGGTTGCGGCTATGGCTCGACCTCGACAAACGACAGTTTTATGATAAAACCCAGGTAGCCATAATGCCCATGGGATTTTGTTATCCTGGCAAAGGCCGTTCAGGTGATTTACCTCCACGCTCCGAATGTGCCCCCCAATGGCATGCCACGGTACTCTCCAATTTGCCAAATATCCAACTTACTTTATTAATCGGCCAATATGCGCAGCGTTATTACCTGGGCAACCAATACCCTACACTCACAGCAACGGTGAAAGCCTGGCGTGATCATCTACCCCACTATTTCACCCTGCCTCACCCCTTACCACGTAATCAAATTTGGTTAAAGAAAAACCCTTGGTTCGAAAGAGAGGTGCAAGGCGAACTAAAGAATAGAGTGCAGACAATTTTGGCTTGATCAAAAAACAAAAGGAAGATGCCGCTGTCAGTACCCCATGTGGAAAATAATCTTCCTTGTAAAAACAGACTGATTGTTCTTTTCAATGGTTTTTGCTTTCACGGTATTTTGTAGCTACGGCCAATATTTTACCTGGATCATCTGGTTGGCGATCAAACTTAGGGGCTCCGCCAGAAAAAGAAACCCATGGTTGAGCACTAACCGTCCAAAGATGAACTTCTGGTGATACATCACTGGTATCGTCTAATGTACCTGGCTGCAACTTAAAAACTTCGGGCGTAAAACTACCCACGCCATAGATAATATTCCCACAGCTTTTGCAACTGTAGCGGGTATTAATGTTGCCTGAATCGGATGTTCTTGCCCAGCTTGATAACGCGCCTTTTATGGCTATGGAGTTTGCAGAAATGATCATGCCCATTGAAAAAGCACTCCCGGTTCTTTTCTGACAATCGCTACAATGGCATGCATAGGTCATCACTGGATTGTCGTTTAGCGCATATGTAACATTGCCGCATTGGCAGGCGCCTTCTAACGGAATTTTCATGCGATTTCTCCTTTTAGCACACTACTTTTTAAGATCACCAAAGGCAATCTTTTCAACAAGACTTAGTAAATGATCAACCGTGGCAGATGATTTGCGACCGTTCAAAGTTGATCAGCGACACACCTCCGGTATGGCTATGCTGTTTTATTGGATTGTAAAACATCTCGATAAAATTGAATATCTCAGTCTTTACATCTCCTAAGTCGCTGTGGATTAACACATGCTCTTTCGGCCAATTTATCCATACGGACATCTTCAAGGATCGGTTCACAGCTAACTGATCTTCGAGAAGCGAAAAACCGGCATTTCCCTGTATGCCTTAAAGCTGAACGCTTCGCAGTCGCCGCTGGACTTCTCTCCTTATAACAATCCATAATGGCAGGAACGTCTATCGATCAGAAAACATGCGTCTAACACGTATCCTGCTATTGATGAGAAACCCCCTATGGTTAATCTATTTGGCTATCGCCGTGGTGTTTGTCCAGAGCGTGCGCTTACACGTGCATGTGTATGAGCCACTCTCATCAAATCATGGTCATCAACAGCAAGCGCACTTTCACCATGATGCTTTCGAAGTAGCGCACCCTGACGAGGTGGCAGAAATTGACCTGTCTCCCCAGGGTTTTCTGAAAACCTTCTCTCCAGGGTCGCTGGTTCTTGCTCTGTTCGCGCTTGTCGTCTTCATCTTTCCATGTCGTCTTTTACCTCGATTACCCTGGCCCCCTGATCCGCGCGATTCTCGCAAGGCCTCACTTTACGGGTTACAGCCGCCCTTGCGTGCTCCCCCGCTCTAAACCCTTCTTTTTCTAACGGCGTTACGACACAGGCCTTATCGGTCAGTGTTCGGCAAGGCTGCCCGCTTTTCTTAAAAATCAACTAACGACGGAGATAGCATCAATATGTTATTCAAATCGACAGTGCTCGTATGCAGCTGGATGCTGTTGTGCCTGGGTGCAACACTACAAGCTGAGCCGAGCATCATTTCAGATCAAAATCATACCCGTGCTGTGGAGCCCGTATACATTGCTGGCTCTCCGAGCATTAACCTACAAGATGCCATCACCTGGACCTTTGAACATAACCCGGCACTACGGGCATTTAGTTATGCGCTTAAGGCCCAGAGCGGCAAGCAATTGCAAGCTAGCCTGCCTGCCAGTCCTGAAATCAGCTTCAGCGTCGAAGATGCGCTGGGCACAGGGCCGTTTGACGGTATCGATAATGCACAAATGACGCTGGGCATTGCCTGGGTATTAGAAGGTGACGTACGTCAAAGCTATAGAGATGTCGCCCGTGGGGGAGCATCATTACTGTCCACGCAGGCGACGATCAAGCGCCTCGATGCCGCTGCGGAAACGGCGCGTTTATATGTGCTTAGCCTGGCTAACCAGGCTCGTTTGCGCAATGCTGTTAAAACGGTGGTGCTGGCAGAAGAAACCATCAACGCCATTAACAAACGGGTGACTGCGGGTAAGACACCGGGCGCTGAGTTGGCGCGGGCGCGGGCCGAATTGGCTCACCATCAATTGGCCCATGAAGATATTGAACATGAGCTACGCTCAGCAATACGCCTGTTAGCCGCGCAATGGGGCGAGACGCAGCCGGGCTTTACACAGGTTGAAGGCGACATTTTTAGCCTGCCCGCTACCTTGCCTTTTGCCACGCTTAAAAACCATCTCGAACGCAGCCCGGACTTTACTCAACTGATGTCGGAAAAACGCCTACTGCAGGCCCAGCTGAAACTGGCCGAATCACAAAGTAATCCGCCATGGCGGGTGAATATTGGCATACGGCATTATGAAACGACCAACGACCAGGCTCTGGTTGCAGGCATATCTCTTCCATTTGGAGAACGTAGCCGCAATACCGGAAACATCATTGCGGCGCGGGAAAATTTGTCGCGGACAGTGGTGCAAGAAAATGCCCTGAAAGTGCGTTTTGAAACGATGCTGTATGTGTTATCCGAAGAGCTGCAACACAGTTTGCACCGCATTGATGCCTATCGTGGCGACATCCTTCCCCAGCTCAAAGAGGCGCTCAAGGAAACCCGCAAAGCCTATAACCTGGGCCGTTACAGTTACCTCGAATTGCGCAGTGTACAGGCAGATTTACTGGCTGCACGCAGCACATTGGTGGAAACCAGTATCGATGCACAGTTAAAAGTCATTGAAATCGAACGCTTGACTGGTGTGTCCATGGAACAACTGGCTACACAATCGACTGATAAAAATTGAGTATGATTATGAAAGCATTATCACAACATGCCGCCAGTAAATTATTGGCAATCGCACTGCTAGGCCTGTTACTGGCTGGCTGCAATCAACCAAACTCTGGACAACATAGTTCAGGAAATAATATCCACGGCAACGCAGATGGGACTGAGGTACTTAAAGGCCCGCATCGAGGACGACTATTAAGCGATGGTGACTTCACCCTTGAGCTGGCTATTTTCGAGACCGGTGTGCCACCGGAGTTCCGTGCCTGGGCGACTAAAAATGGCAACACTATTAGCCCCAGCGACATCGATCTCAATATTAAGTTAAGCCGCTTGGGTGACACGGTCGATGATATCAATTTTTCCCAACAAGGTGATACCCTGCGTGGCGATACAGTCATCTACGAACCTCACTCATTTATTGTCACCATCAACGCTGTGCATAAGGGGAAAACACACAGCTGGGAATATGACAACTTTGAGGGCCGCACCAGGATAGAAACAGCCGTCGCACAGGCTCTGGAAATCGGCACCGCAGTTGCCGGTTCTGTCGTCATGCAGGAAACTATCAGCGTGTACGGACAAATTGCGGCGAATAGCGAGCGTAAGCACAGGGTCACCGCTCGATTTAACGGCACGATTAAATCCGTCTCCTTCTCACAGGGTGAGCAAGTTCGCAAAGGCCAAACACTGGCCACCGTTGAAAGCAACGAAAGTTTGCAACTCTTTACCATTGCGGCCCCCATCAGCGGCGTAATCACTCAGCGTGATGCTAACGCCGGTGAACAAACCGACGGTCGCCAGTTGTTTACGATCATGGATACCCGCTCGGTGTGGGCACAGCTGTCAGTCTTTCCTGCCGATCTGGCACTCGTGAAACTCGGTGCCTCCGTCACCATCACCGATACCACCAGCGGCTATACATTCAAGGGCACAGTCTCGCAAATTAATCTACTGGCAGAGGCCGATCAATCGGTCAAGGTGCGCGTGGTGCTGGACAACCAAAGCGGCCAATTGCGTCCAGGCCGACACATCAGCGCCGACATAAGGGTGGGAGAGCATTTTGCAGCCTTAGCCGTAAAACGAACCGGGCTACAGGCCTTCCGGGATTTTACAGTTGTGTATGCACAAATAGGTGAAGAGTACGAGGTGCGAATGCTTGACCTGGGTCTGCAAGCAGGCGATTGGGCTGAGGTGCTGGGTGGTTTGGAGCCCGGCACTCGCTATGTAAGCGAAAACAGTTACGTCATAAAAGCCGATATTGAAAAATCCGGCGCATCCCATGACCACTAAGTCGATTTCTCAAGGCGATTTATTATGTTAGAAGCAATTATAAAGTTTGCCCTTGCACGTCGAGGACTGGTAATGGCGCTTGTCCTGATGGTGATGGGACTGGGCGCGTGGAAGTTCATCCAGCTACCCATCGATGCCGTACCGGACATCACCAATGTTCAGGTGGTCATCAATACCGAGGCCCCCGGTTACACTCCGTTGGAAACTGAGCAGCGAGTGAGTTTCCCCGTAGAAACAGCCATGACCGGGCTGCCAAAATTATCCTATACCCGCTCCGTCTCACGTTATGGCCTGTCGCAAGTGACGGTGGTATTTGAAGAAGGCACTGATATCTATTTTGCCCGGCAGTTGGTCAGCGAACGTCTGAGTACGGCCAAGGGCGAGCTTCCCCCTGCTTTAGAGCCGACCCTTGGCCCGATTGCCACGGGCCTGGGTGAGATTTTTATGTTTACCGTCGATGCTGAACCCGGTGCCAAAAACAGCGATGGTAGCCTGACCACACCAATGGATCTGCGCTCAACCCACGACTGGATTATTCGTCCACAGCTAATGCGCGTAGCCGGCGTGGCGGAGATCAATCCCATTGGTGGTTTCAAGAAAGAAATATTGGTAGCCCCTGAACCTGCCCGACTATTGGCTTATCAGACAAGTTACAGCGATCTGGTTTGGGCGATACAAAATAATAATAACAATCGTGGCGTTGGCTTTATCGAGCACAATGGCGAGCAGTGGTTGATGCGCATCCCCGGCCAGGCCGCCACAATGACTGACCTGAGCAACATTGTAATACGCCAGCACCAGGGCATTCCTGTGCGGGTGAAAGATGTCGCCAGCGTTAGCCTGGGTAAGGAGTTACGCTCCGGTGCCGCGACTCAGAATGGCCGCGAAGTGGTGATGAGCACGGTCTTTATGCTAATTGGTGAAAACAGCCGTACTGTTGCCAGCGATGTCGCACTCAAGCTGGAAGAGATTAAAAGTAGCCTGCCCGAGGGCATCACCGTCACGGCGGTCTACAACCGCACCACATTGGTGGATAAAACCCTGGCGACGGTGCAGAAAAACCTGTTAGAAGGTGCGCTGTTGGTCATTGTTGTACTGTTTTTGTTTTTGGGTAACGTGCGGGCCGCACTGTTAACCGCTGCGGTAATCCCCATTGCCATGTTAATAACCATCACTGGCATGGTGCAGACAAAAACCAGCGCCAATCTTATGAGCCTGGGGGCGCTGGATTTTGGTTTGATTATCGACGGCGCCGTAATCATTGTCGAAAACTGTATGCGCCGCTTAAGCAATAGTTACTGTAAAGAGGGGAGCAAAGATAGCCTGTCACTGAATGAACGCTTGGCTATCGTGTTTGAGGCTACACGCGAGGTGATTCGTCCAGCGCTATTCGGTGTCTTTATTATTACCGCTGTCTATATTCCCATCTTTGCCCTCAGCGGTGTAGAAGGAAAAATGTTCCACCCCATGGCAATCACCGTCATCATCGCCCTGATCAGCGCGATGCTCTTATCCATCACATTTATTCCTGCGGGTGTTGCACTGTTATTCAAGAAACCAATAAAAAAGAAAGAAAGTAAGCTTGTGCAGTCGACACTCTCGGTCTATAAACCCATCTTGTCATTCTCTCTGAGGTTTAGATGGGCCGTTGTTGGAAGCGCTCTGTTATTGGTTGTTTTTTCAGGTCTATTAATTCCAAAGCTCGGTTCTGAGTTTGTGCCGAACCTTGATGAAGGGGATATCGCCATGCATGCCCTGCGCATTCCCGGCACCTCTCTCAGTGAAGCAATTCACCTGCAAAAAGTACTGGAAGCAGAAATCACAAAACTGCCAGAAGTAGAGCGGGTGTTTGCCAAAATCGGTACTGCCGAGGTCGCCACTGATGCAGTGCCACCGAGTGTGGCAGATAATTTTATTATCCTAAAATCCCGGGATAAATGGCCAGACCCCAATAAAACAAAGATTCAATTTATTGATGAACTAGAAGCCCTGGTAACACCAATTCCGGGTAATCGCTATGAGTTTCTGCAACCCATCCAGATGCGTTTTAATGAGCTTATTTCCGGGGTGCGCGCGGAACTCGCCGTTAAAGTCTTTGGTGATGATTTTGACCAGCTTATCGCTCTGGGTAACCAGATAGAAAATGTCATTGGCAATGTGCCGGGCGCTGCCGATGTGGCAGTTGAACAGACCACCGGTCTACCGGTAATGACCATAGAACCTAAGCGTGAAGCCATGGCACGGTATGGAGTAACCCTTGTTCAGCTACAAGATCTGCTCGCTACTGCGTTAAGAGGAACCGTCTCCGGCCAACTGTACGAAGGCGATCGTCGCTCCAATATCGTTGTTCGATTAGCCGAGCCACTACGCAGCGACGTCGACACCCTGTCAGATCTTCCCGTCATGCTAGCAAATAATTTATATGTGCCCTTGAAGGAAGTCGCCGAGCTTCAATTGGTGATGGGTTACAGCCAGGTGCACAGGGAGAATAGCAAACGTCGTGTGGTGATTGCCGCCAATGTTCGTGGACGAGACCTGGGTTCATTTGTCCAGGATGTTCAGCAAGCTGTCAAAGAAAATGTGGATGTACCCTCAGGTTATTGGGTGGAATACGGGGGGACTTATCAAAAACTCCAGTCAGCCACGCAACGCCTCGCCATTGTTGTGCCCGTCACTCTGGCATTAGTCATTAGCCTGCTCATTATGGCGCTGGGTTCAATTAAAGATGCCGCCATTATTTTTTCGGGGGTGCCACTGGCACTGACCGGTGGCATTGCCGCACTGTTATTGAGAGATATTCCTTTCTCAATTTCCGCTGCCGTGGGATTTATTGCGCTTACCGGGATTGCGGTACTCAATGGTTTGGTGATGGTCTCTTTCATTCGAGACTTGCGCATCCACAGGCAAGCGCTGCGTGAGGCCATTATTGAGGGAGCGTTAATACGCCTGCGCCCGGTTTTGATGACCGCGTTGGTCGCCGCACTGGGTTTTATTCCCATGGCGCTTAACACCGGCATCGGCTCAGAAGTACAACGTCCCCTCGCCACGGTTGTTATTGGAGGGATCATTTCATCAACCTTGCTCACACTAGTGGTGTTACCTGCGCTTTATCAATTGGTACATGGTCGAGAGACACAATAAACCCTCAATTAATCCTCCCAGGAAATGCATCGGCCCTGCACTTTCAGTGCTTCAAACCCTCCTGCGCCAACACTTCGCTTCCCAGGAGTACGGTTTCGAGTTCCGCAGATGTTGAGGCATTCCTGCCCAGTTCCACCCTATATCTATGGCACTGTCACCTTTGTCTTCGCATCAGGCCTTACATACTGGCTAATTACGAAGAAAACCTAGCTAGCTTATTTTATTTATGCGATAACGCAGTGTGGTTTATGGGAGTCCGTACTGGACTCATAATCAGCCCAATTATTAGTGAGTTAAACGACGTTATAGCCTATGGAAAATCAGATCACTCTAAAACGCACACTATCTCTTCCCATGGTGGTTCTGTACGGACTCGGTACAACCATTGGAGCTGGCATCTATGCTTTGGTTGGCGAAATAGCCAATGTCGCCGGATATTACGCTCCCTTTTCATTCTTTATCGCTGCTCTATTAGCAGGGTTTACAGCAATATCATTTGCTGAGTTGTGTGGCCGTTTTCCTCGTGCCGCTGGGGCAGCGTTATACGTCAAACAAGCTTTCACTTCTGAGCGCCTATCCACTGTCATTGGTCTTCTTGTGATTACTGCTGGAGTGGTTTCAGCCGCTGCTCTAGTCAATGGTTTTGTCGGGTATTTACACCAACTTATTAGTGTAGATCGTATTATTGCCATTACGATAGTAACCATATTACTTGCTAGCATCGCCTCATGGGGCATCGCAGAATCAGTGACGATAGCGAGTATTATTACTGTGGTTGAAATCGGCGGCTTACTGCTGGTGATTAGCGTCAGCGGTGAGAGCTTATCCACACTCCCAAATAGATGGACTGAATTGCTCCCCTCTGCTGACATGACGAGTTGGGGTGGCATTTACTTTGGAGCAGTTCTCTCTTTCTATGCCTTTATTGGCTTTGAGGATATGGTTGACGTGGCCGAAGAAGTTAAAAATGTTAAACATAACCTTCCCCGTGCGATTCTACTTACGCTCCTTATCACCACTGTTATATATATGCTATTAATGGTTACCGCTGTGTTGTCACTAACACCAGCTGAGTTGGCGTCCAGTCAAGCACCACTCGCAAGCATCTACGAACATCATGTTGGTGAAAAAGCCGTCGTTATTGGTATTATCGGTATGTTGGCTATTATCAATGGTGCTCTTATTCAAATAATTATGGCTGCCCGAGTTTTGTATGGAATGGGCTCGCGCGGCCAGCTCCCCGGTCTGTTTAGTCATGTATATCAACGGACACGCACCCCTCTTATTGCAACACTCGTAGCTTCATCACTTGTTCTGATACTGGCTCTCACAGGCCGCCTTGCCACACTAGCTGAAGCAACCTCTATTATCATCTTGACGGTTTTTTCAATTGTGAACCTTGCGCTATGGCAAATTAAGCGGCGAGATCCGCAGCCCGTTGATGTAAAGACATATCCCACCTGGATACCCGTCATCGGATTTTTTATTAGCTTTGCTTTTGTCCTGGGCGAAGTGATCGGATTACTTAAGTTGTAAGTAGTCTCGAAATGAAAAAGACCGTCAGAACAAAGCGACCTTGTATTCCCTCAGACGTTTTCCAGAGCAGTCTTAGTTAATGTATTCTAAAAACGAATAAGCCATTCAGGGGCCCCTTAAAGGAAGGCCATTTTAGATCCAGATGCCACTCGCTAGCAAACTCATGTCGAATGCTAAACATCCGCGCTAAGCCCTGATCATGGGTTAAGGGAGATCAACTTCAAACCCTATCGTGTCATCTACGAGGTGATCCGGCAGGATGTTTTCGTTCATTGCATCCTGGATGGTCACAGAGA
>JAHRWB010000045.1 GCA_019090385.1 Pseudomonadales bacterium
AGTTCAGGACTGAAGGATAATACGACAATGTGGAAAATAAAGTGGACAATTGTAGCCTGCGCGTTGGTAGTTATTTGGCTTTACTCAACCCAGAGTTCACTCTGGGCAGCCGGGATATCCTGTCAAAGCTGTCACGCAGACCTGTCAAAGGACTTTGAAAATACACCACATGCTGACCATATCGGGACAGAGCACGAAAACACAAAAGGATCATCGTGTTCCATATGCCATGGAGACGGGGCTGTGCATATGGCTTCCCCGGGCGCTGGGACAATCGGCACTTTTTCCAACACTTTGGACGCCCTGTCACTCGAAAAACAACAAGCTATTTGCACTTCATGCCACTCAGAGGTAAACAGCGCCAAACATTCCGGCTCTAACTCGCACAGCATGGCCGGTGTTACATGTACTAGCTGCCATACTATTCATTCGAAAAAAAAAATCATACTGAATCAGAATGACCCTGTATCTCCCGGTTTAGAAAATCTGGGAACGGGCAGCGCTTCCTGTGTCGGATGCCATACTGAAACACTCACCCAGTTTTCTTTTAATGAGCGTCACCGACTCTCCAAAGGCGGCATATCCTGTACCTCCTGTCACAATCCGCACAATCCTGACCAGGATATGCGCGCGCACAGCTCAAATACAAAAACCTGCGCTCAATGCCATAGCAAAGAGACCAGCCCCTATATATATGAGCATGCCGCTTCGTTAATCGAAGGTTGCGGTGCCTGCCACACTCCTCACGGCAGCCCCAACCGTCATATGTTGGTCAACCAGGAAGTGGGCGCGCTCTGTTATAGCTGCCACGCAGATGTCCCTCAATTTCACCTCGGGTTTTCCCCAGCAGGCTCACCACGCTTCAATGAACGAACGCTATGTACAAATTGCCATGCAACCATTCATGGCTCAAACCTAGACAGACATTTCCTACGCTAATGAATAATTTAAGCGCAAGCAAAATTGGATCAAGCTTTGCACAGCGTTCACGCAAAGCACACTTAACCTTCGGCACCATTTTCCTTGCACTAGTGGGAATTAGTGCCGGTTACCCCCTGGGTGCTGAAGAATTTTCCGGCAATGTTCAGCTCGGTTTGCGTAACGTCGATGTAGACGGAGACAAATCTAAATTCAAACAGCATATCCAACAAGATAGTGGACTACGCCTATTGGGTTTGGACCTCAATTATCGCCCTTCATCTAAAACCGCGTATTCACCCGATGAAGTTAATTTGAGTGCATATGGGCTGGGTGGAGATCCCTATCAGAGTGTTCAGCTGAAGGCCGCAAAAAACAAGCGCTACAAATTTAGCTTCCGCCATACTCAATCAGACTATTTTTATCAGGATTTGCTCTTCAACCCTGCAGAACAGAATGCTGAAGCGGTGGTTGTTGATGATTTACATTCTTTTGATTACGAGAGAATTACCCATCGCGCTGATTTATATGTTCAATTGGCCGACCAAACCAGTTTCAAACTGACATTCGACGAATATAAAAAAAGCGGACATAGCCGTACGGTATTGGATATCCAGCGCGAGGAATTTGAGCTGGAACAACCCATTGATGAATCCTCCCATAACATTGATCTGGAAGTGACACACACTTGGAAGACAATAACCATTACTCTTTCAGAACGATGGAAAACACTGGAAAATGATTTTTCTACCTTTTTGGCTAGCGGAGTAGGTGATTCTGAAGGAAGCGACCCTGACTCACCTACGCGACTAGACCTATTTTTCTTAGGTCAACCCTATCAATCCGACACTCGAGAGCATCAGTTAAATCTCGCTACTCACCTGACAAAAGAATGGACAATAGCTGCCAATGTACTAGTTGCTGACAGCAATTTAGATATGCGGGCCAGCGAACGCACCCTGGGCACTGGCTTCACGGGCGCACCTCTCAATCAAGCGCTTCAGGGCCTGGGTAGTGCGGATAGAGATAGCCAGCAGTATTTTATATCCACCGATTATTCTGTCACTGACAATATTCATATCTCGGCAAGTTTGCGCGAATACACCCTTGACCAGGATACCAGCATACTTTTTGACGGTATCGGGGAGCAGAGTGACTGGAAAATAAAAAACGACCGCTTGACCCTGGGCATTGATGCACGAATTGCAAACAATTGGACATTAGCTGCCGGCTGGTCCAGACAAACACAAAACGTCGATTCCCAGAAAGCAGCGAATTTCTCAAATATCGAGAAGAGGAAAAACAATGGGTTCTGGACAAAAATCAATTACCGTCCTAATCGACAGCTAAACTTTACGCTTAGCGTCGAAGACAATTCCATCAATGATCCATTTACCTCAACCTCTCCAACCAACACCCAGCGTTATCGGGCAAGGGTACGCTTTCGCCATGGAGAATGGCGGCTAATGGCAAGTCATTCGCGACGCTTTCGAGATAATGATAAAGCCGGGTGGGACTTTGACAGTAAGCAAACGGATATCCATATTTCGCACACATCCGAGCACCTGACTCTTCAGGCCGGCTTATCCCTGGTGGATCTGAACCATAGCATTGACCAAGTAGTTACAGGAGGATTCCGCCAGGATCTGTTTGCTATAGACTATGACTCAGATGCCAATTTTTGGAATGGCACTGTTCGCTGGCATGCTACAAGCCAGCTAAATCTAATCGCAGAATATCGAAACTATCAAAACAAAGGCAGCCTGAAGGTCTCCCGAGAGGACATCAGTACAGCCCTTCAATACGCACTGTCACAAAGTTTCCAGTTGACCCTTAAATACCGTCATAGCGATTTTAGTGAAGAGCCAATGGAAGCATTTAATTCAGACATTTGGGAAATTGTACTGGGCTACCAATGGTAAGAATCACACTTGGTCCGGGGTGCAAGGCTTGCATACGACTATTGATTCAGCGCCTTCAATACTTCATAAGCTTCACGAATTTTGACAAAATTTGCGGCAGAGCCACCTCTGTCCGGATGATTTTCCGATGCCAGGCGACGGTAGGTAGCCACAGTCTCTGTCCAAGCTAAATTACCCCTGATACCCAGTATTTCCTTTGCTTCCTGCTCTTTATCCAAAGATAGATATCTTTCCCAAAACTGATTGAGCAGATGCTCTACCTCATCGGACGAAATAGATTTCAGATTGTCCCAGTTCAGATAATAGGTCGCTAGTTTACCACCACCACCAACCGCTAGTTGAGAACCCGCCGTAGAATCAGAGTCCGTCAATTGAATATCAAGAGGAGAGACCGAAAGGAAATAACCTTCCTCCAGTACCTGTACCTGAATCTGGTACAGCGCATTCATCAAAAAAAAATTCTTCTGAAAAAGAGCAAGTTCCGATTGCTCACTATCAGTTACCAGTAATGCAAGCTCATTGGAACACTGGTCAAACAACCCTAACAAAGTTTGGGGAGCAGTTGAATGGCGCAGGATACGCAAAATAGGGATTACCAACGGGTTGGAATCACTCATTAATTAATATCTGCAGGCATATCTGTACTTCCGGTTGGTACTTTGTTTGTATCTGTTGCTACTTCCTTTATAAATGATAATAGCACCGTTTAGTTTATTCCTTTCTTTTTGCCCATTGCCGATTAACGCCCACCCTCGGTAACCCCGTACTGATGATTATCTGGCTTTCACGGACAATAAGCAGGACCGGTCAATTGGCGGCTTAATAGGAGAAGGACATGTCTCAGGTTAAAGTTGAAAGTGCTTCACAAACTACATGGGAGAAGCTTGTAGAGGGCTGGAATGCATTGCGGGAAAAAGCTGCGCATGCGCTCACCCACTTCACTCCTTCGGAAACAAGTCAGGAAGTATCTCAGCGGTGGGCACTCGTGGCAGCAGATATCACGGAGCACAAGCACAGTATTTCCGTAGAAATGGAATTGCCAGGCATGGAGAAAAACGATATCACCTTGAACTTAAGAGGCAATCAATTGGTGATCTCAGGTGAAAAGCGCAGCGACTCTACCCGGCATGAAGGCACACTGGTAATCACAGAGCGGGCTTTTGGTAGTTTCAAGCGTGTCTTAAGTTTACCCTGCAATGTAAGTGACCAAGGTGCAAAAGCCAAATATCGCAAGGGCGTACTAAAAATCACGCTGTCAAAATCCTCGAAAGAAAATGTCAGCACCATACCTATACTGGATAAATGATACGCTGCTAGTAAATGAATAATGGGTAATAATATGCCATCATAAAAGCCTGTGTAAAACCCCACATTAAAGGACCTGTATGGCACCGAAGTATTTTTTATTGCTCACCGTATTTTTTGTCGTAGGCTGTGCAACCACACCGCGCGGTGTGGATTGGTTTAGCGACAAAAACTGTCAATTAGAAACTTTGGACGCTACTAGCTACGCCGTATCTGCAGTAGATATGCCCGGTTTTATTGAACCGGCCATCCTCTTCACTGTGCACCAGAGCATGCAAAGAATGGGGTTAAGGCTGACTGAAGATGCTGATCTGCATATCCAGTTACGCTTTGAACAAGTGTCTCTCGGCCCGGAGCCCATGGTTCGAGACGGTTTTGATGAGTCTCTCACGCCGGGCCCGATAACGCGATTCAACGCCATCGTTCATGTACAAGTAAAAACGCGATCCGGTAACCTGGTATGGAGCGGTGCCCTCAACCGGGCACACGCTATCACTGGTAGCGAAACATTTCATACAGACATCGCCATTGGGCTGCTCCAGGAGGCCTTTGATGAGCTCTTTGAAAACCTTTTTCAGCCTTGTTCTTAAACCCTGCTTCAGAGCTTGATTAAGAATTTTCCCGGCATTTGTCCTAGCGCTTATCTTGATTAGTGCTTATCTTGATTAGTGCTGATCCAGAAAAGCCCTTGGAACTATTCTTGTTTTTTAGTTCACTGCTGTATGGCGAACTATTGCACCCGAATTGTTAAAACATCACAGCTGGCACCATGTAATACTGCGTTCGCGGTTGAACCCAGAAGAAGTCTTGCCACCCCCTTACGTGCATGAGATCCGATCACAATAAGATCTGCATCATTTTGTTCTGCGAAAGAGCGAATAAGCGACGCTGGATTTCCATGCAATATCTGAACACGATCTTCTGAAATTCCATGCTCTGCAGCACGTTTTTTTACGCTTTTCAACGCATGTTCTGATATTTGCTGCTCCATTTCCTGCAATGACCAGGTAGCCGCAAAAGCACTTGGATCCATGCCAGATACCGGCGTAATCAAAGGTTCAATCACCGAAATCACGTGATAATCCTTAGAGTCTCTTTCAGCCAATTCCGAAACGGCTTCCAGAACTGGGTTTCCATCTTCTGATGAGTCAATGGCGATAACGATTGTTTTATATTTAGATAGCATATAAGGCCTCCTTTATTTTCCGAAATACTGAAACTTAGCAAAAATTTATCTATATGGCGACTTTACACTAAACCTCGGAATCCCCTTAGTTTACTATCAAAAATTAATATGGATACTGGATCATGGATCTGATCTACCTGACAATAATATGGTTCGGTGTACTCTGCTCATCCTGGCTGGCAGAAAAAACCAAACTAACCGCTACACTTTTTTTCCTTGCATTTGGCTGCTTGTTTGTAAACCTTGGTATTTTACCCGAGGAGTCGACGCCCTTTCTGGATGGGTTTTCTGAAATTGGTATCGTTATCATTATGTTCGCGCTGGGTTTCGAGGAAAGCACCACTAATTTTCTCAGCAGCATTAAGCGTTCCTGGGGAATTGCCTTCTTTGGAGCCCTTGCACCCTTTTTCACCGCATATTCCCTGACCTTATTATTTTGGGACGATACAAATATCGCGCTGATCTGTGGCCTGGCCATGACTGCAACAGCCGTTTCCCTTACCATGGTCTCCCTCAAATCCGAGGGTATGCATCGAACAGCAGCAGCCACCGGCATCATGACATCTGCCGTTCTGGATGATGTAGCCGCCCTAGCCTTTGTCGCGGTACTGATCCCCATTGCCAGTGGCACAGAACAACTAAGCATAGAAATGATATTTTTAGTGATTGGCAAATCGCTTGTATTTTTTGCTCTGGTCACTCTAATAGGAACGTTTTTATTCCCCAAGCACACTAAAATTTTTGGCATTGAATTACCCTTCCTTTCAAAACTCGGCATAAAAGATTTACTGGGTACCCAGCAAGGCAGCAAAGGTACGCTGATAGTATTACTTCTCGCCCTGCTGATCGGACTCATCGGACATTATTTTGGTTTTCACCCAGCCATCGGCGCATACATGGCCGGCCTGATACTACGAGAGGAGTACTTCCAATTACGGGATAAACCTAATATCCAATACTACGAAGACGTAAAAACAATTATTGATGACGTTGCTTATTCCTGGATTGGTCCAGTATTTTTTATAGTTTTGGGTTCCAAGTTAATCATTGAAACGGACATTTTTGTTTCCCTTATCCCCCAGACAATTATTCTTACCAGCTGCCTGATTGTTACCCAGATCAGCTCAGCAGCACTGGCAGCACGCTTCACCGGAAATTTCCACTGGCATGAAAGTATAATGATTGGCCTGGGAATGTTAGGCCGGGCAGAATTGGCGTTTATTGTGATGAATATTGCGTACGTCGACTACAGTATATTATCCAGAGAAGCATTTTATACACTCATGTTTACTGCATTCTGGTTAAATGTGGCTGTACCTATTTCTATTCATCTTTACAAACCCAGATATGAAACTGCCGATGCATTGGTTAACAGGGATAGCGATTACAGTATTTGAACACATCACTTTTTACTTCGGTATATTCCAAAATGCACGAAGGCAGCACTGTGGTTTTCTCCTGGCATTACATTTTTAGGTACAGAGTGCCTGACAGTTTTCAAACTACGTAAAAACGCGACAATTGCAAAGGCATCTTCATCTACAATCTGGGTATAACCCGGCCAAGGCATAACAGATATTTGCCGACGACCGTGATTATTGATACCTGTTCGAATCGCGCGTACAACTTCCGTATCAGACCAGCGACCAATACCTGTCTCCAGGTCCGCAGTGATATTTGCTGGATAAAGTATGCCTGGGTTCTTGCCGTCAAATGGAGAAGTATAAGCAATACCAACGCCAGAGCCCCCATACACTCTATCAGCATCAGGTTCACCAACCAAAGCACCATCTGTGTGGCATGTCCCGCATGCAAGTAGACCGGCCAGATATTTCCCCCGTTGCACCATATCGTCGGGGTAAGTGCTCTCCGTCAGACTAACATCCTGTAGTCTGGCGGGAGTAACTAAATCATATTCGCTCTCGGGGTTGTATGCGGCACAAGCTCCCAGAACAAGAAATGAGCAGATGAAAAAAAAACCCTTAAACATTACCCGGCATCCGTATTTTTTCTAGGTAAATAGTATGTCATTACTACCCGCAAAACTACAATCAGAGAAAATACTCTGATGTTTGCAATTATCATCTATAAGTTTTTCCGAACAATAGTAAACTGAGGTCGCGAGTAGCAATAACAGCACATAAACAAGCACAGAACCAGGCTAAGCGGTAAGCATTATGCATTCTATCAACACCCTGAATCCGGCCGAAGTCTTACTCACTTTAGGTGGCCTGTTTATTCTGGGCTTAATGGCGGATCTTCTCGGCCGCTACACCCTGCTCCCCCGCGTTACGCTATTATTGTTGGCAGGGTTTAGCGTAGGCCCGGGCGGGTTAGACGTACTACCCCTTTTTGTGAATGATTGGTTTCCCATATTCACAAACATAGCGCTTTCGTTTGTGGGTTTTCTTCTGGGGCAAAAACTTACCCGCTCGTTTTATCTAGAACTCGGAAAACCCGTACTCACTATATCTCTGTTTTTGGTGGTCACCACCAGCATTCTGGTTTTCTGCGTAGTTTATTTTCTGGGATACCCTGCTGAAATTGCACTCATTCTTGCAGGTATAGCGCTCGCAACGGACCCAGCTGCAACAGTCGATGTCGTCAATGAACAAAAAGCGAAAGGTAAATTTTCCGATACCCTGCTCGGAATAGTTGCCATTGATGATGCATGGGGCCTGCTAATATTTAGCTTGCTGCTGGCCGTTGCTCAATCACTCAATGTAGAAAATGGTACATGGGCTATCCTCTTACCAGCAGCCTGGGAAATTGGCGGCGCCATAATTCTCGGCATTGCGATCGGTATTCCTATGGCTTATCTGACCGGTCGCATTGTACCGGGAGAACCCACACAGGCAGAAGCCCTGGGGGCGGTTTTGCTTTGTGCAGGTTTATCCGAGTATGCCGGGGTTTCCTTTATTTTATCAGCCATGGTTCTGGGTATTATGGTGGCAAACTTAGCCGATCACCACGAGCGACCCTTTCACGCCATTCAAGGCATTGAGTGGCCTGCACTGGTACTGTTTTTTTTATTAGCGGGGGCCTCACTGCGCCTTGATTCTTTACTGGATATAGGACTGCTGGGCATTTTATACGTTTTTCTCCGTTCCCTGGGGCGTTTCATCGGCGCAAAAATAGGCGGTATGGCATGCAAAGCAAAACCCAGCATGCAAAATTGGATGGGCTTTGCATTGCTACCCCAGGCCGGGGTCGCTATAGGTATGTCTGTGGTCGCCGTACAACACTTTCCTGAGACCAGAGATGTAATTATCCCACTGGTGCTGGCTACTACTGTCGTATTTGAATTAATTGGCCCCCCTCTTACCAAACTCGCTCTTATCAAAGTGGGAGATGTTAGTGACGTTGATTCTCATCACTGATATGCAGTGATAACCACCTGAGTATGTCACCCTGATGAACCAAACCAATAATCCGCCCGTCAGATACAACGGGCAAGGGCACTTCCGGATTTTCTGAGAGTTGCTGAAGGGCTTCTTTACCTGAAATACTTGAATCAAGTTTTGCCGCTGCTGCCAATGGCTGCATTACATCTCGCACCTTGCCTGACGACTGTAAAGGGTCTTTTAAGTCTCCAACACCCGCCAAACTCAACACGCCGAGGTCCTGATTATCACATCTTACCGGCCATAGAGCCTGCGAACTTCTCAATAAATAGTCGTGAACAAATGTTTCTACCGAGACATCACTCTCCACAGTTTCAAAACGGTTGCGCATCAATTGCTGAACACTTAAACCTCTTAACGCACGATCCATAAGCAACTGGGGAATACTGGCTGCAGCCAACCTTGAGATAAACCAACCGATAAAAATCAGCCAAATGCCACCGATAGTGTCACCACCCACAAAGTTATAAAATCCCAGCCCCATTAACATCCAGCCAAAGTAGCGGCCAAAATCCGCTGCTCGGCGCGTGGCCTTTACTTGATCATTGGAGCGCCACCACAAAAAAGCCCTGAAAAGGCGACCACCATCAAGCGGGAAACCCGGCACAAGATTAAAAACACCCAGAATAAAATTCACCGATGCCAACCAATATGCACCAGTACTTGGGGCGGACAACGATCCCATTGCAGCAATCTGGTTTTCAATGGCCAGGCTACCAAAGCCGGGTGGGGCCAGGGTGGCAAAGATCGCATAAAACAAAAAAGACAACGCAAAACTCATCAGCGGCCCGGCACCAGCAACCATAAATTCCACACCGGGAGTAGGTGCTTCTCTATCCATTTCAGCTATACCACCAAATAAAAACAGCGTTATTCTCGGCACTTTAATATTGTTCAGCTGGGCCACGATAGAGTGAGATAGCTCGTGCATCAGTAAAGAGACAAAAAACAGAACCGCCGTCGCAGTAGCAGTACCCCAGCGAGCCACCAGCCCCCAATCCGGGTGCCACTCGAGAAGCACACCATTACCTACGCCTATCACAATAAGCACAAATATAATGCTTACGCTGATATGCAGGCGCACATCTATGCCCGCGATAGTAACGAGCTTAAAAGACAGCTTATTGTCCATATATTATTCAATAGCCCAAAGAATGGCAGTTTAGTATGGGCCTGTTTGCTCCACAAAAATAATTGCGGTATCCCACGATAGTAAAATCTGCCAATTAAGTCGAAAATGGGAGACATGAGTGCTAACGTATCTACCAAATTCAACTATCAAGCATCAACAATCAGACAATAATACCAGGTAAACAATGAAACTCGAGTTATCAGCAGAATATCTTCTAAAAAAACTAGATGAAACAAGTTTTCCATTTAAGACCACGGCGGAAATCAAACCTGATGAAGAGTTACTGACCCAAAGCCGTGCAAAGCAGTCTATCGAATTCGGTGTCGGCATGCCCTTTTCAGGCTACAATATATACGCCCTCGGCTCTACCCAGTCCAACAAGCGAAAATTGATAACAAAGCGTCTCGAACATTTGGTCAATGGTGAAAAGTCCACCAGTGACTGGTGTTACATAAGCAATTTCGAGGAACCTGAAAAACCGAAAAGTATCAAGCTACCTCCCGGACTTGGACGTAAGTTTCGTCGCGACATGCAGATTTTTATAAAAAATGTGCGCGTCCTTATTCCTGCCTCGCTGAGTTCTGATGAGTTTCAAAATCAAAAACAGGAAATAGCCAATGCATTACAGCTGCATAGAACAAATGATGCGACAGAGCTAGAACAGGAAGCGAAAAATCTGAACCTAACCATGTTACCCACCCCCAAAGGGTTTATTTTTGCGCCAGTAGACAACGACAAGGTTATCGAGCAAGACGCCTATTTGGAACTCTCAACAGAACAACGTAAAGAGATACAAAACAATATTGAACATATGGCCGACCAGCTTCAGGAAAAGCTTCGTGAGTACCCAAAGATTCAGCAAAAACTGATAGAAGACCAGCGCAGCCTAATTCAAAAATCAGCTGAACAAGTCATTTCTACTTTGATGAGCAATTTACATTCTCAATATGAGGACTATACGCGCATCATAGATTATTTTGCTGCGGTCAAACATGAACTGCTAGAAAACGTAGAAAAAATTATGGAACTGGATGCTCCCCAAGCCCCGGCACAAATGTTTTCTACTTCAAACAGCGAACTATTCCTCGACTCCTTCAATGTGAACCTTATTGTAGATTCTACAGATTCAAAAGGTCCGCCTGTGCTCTACGAGAGCAACCCAAGCCTTGATAGCCTCGTTGGAAAACTGGAACACCGCATAGAGTTCGGCATGCCCGTAACGGATTTTAACCTTATTCGTCCCGGTGCCCTGCATCGAGCAAATGGGGGTTATCTATTACTCGACGCAGAGCGACTACTGCAGAAGCCTTTTGCCTGGGATGCGCTAAAACGCTCCATTTCCGACCAAATAATCCGCATAGAAAGTGTTAGCCAAATGATGAATATGACCTATTCAGTTTCGCTGGAACCCGAGCCCATTCCACTCGACGTAAAAATTATATTATTGGGCTCAAACTATCTATATCACCTGCTGCGAAATTACGATGCTGATTTTGATCAGCTATTTAAAGTCGTAGCCGATTTTGATGACGATGTAGAATGGTCGCCCCAAAATGTAACCGCCTATACAAGTATAATCGCCTCGACTGTGAAGGAATTCAGCCTTAAAGCACTGGATGCGGCCGCCGTGGCAAGGGTTATTGAACATGCCAGCAGATTGGTTGCAGACCAAAAACGCCTTTCAACCCATGTCGATGACATTGGTGATTTGCTCAAAGAAGCCGATTTTTTGGCAACCCAGGATGACTTATCAATTATCGCGCGCAAACATATTTCCAAGGCCATCGAGCAACGCGTATTTAGGCTCGGTAGATATAAAGAAGCTGTTAGGAAAAACATCGACCGCGGCCTGATACTGGTAGACATATCCGGAACAAAAGTTGGACAAATCAACGGACTATCCGTGGTTAGCGTCGGACAGTTTTTGTTTGGTCAGCCTATGCGTATTACAGCCACAGCCCGACTGGGGCGAGGTGAATTAATCGACATAGAACGAGAATCAAAGATGGGCGGAAACATACACTCCAAGGCAATGATGATAGTCTCATCATTTATTGGATCTCGCTACGCACAAGATCGCCCACTGTCCCTACGCGGCAGCCTGGTATTTGAACAGTCCTATGGAGGCGTTGAGGGAGACAGTGCCTCAATTGCGGAAGTGTGTGCGCTCTTGTCAGCAATCAGCGAATGCCCTATACGTCAAAATCTTGCCATTACCGGCTCCATGGATCAACACGGAAAAGTACAGGCAATTGGCGGTGTAAACGATAAAATTGAGGGGTTTTTTGACATCTGCTTATCGCAAGGTCTAACGGGAGAGCACGGTGTTATTATTCCTGAATCAAACAGGGAACATCTGATGTTACGGGAAGACGTGGTAGAAGCAGTAAAAAACAAGCAATTTCATATCCACACGGTAACGACAATAGACGATGCAATGTCGCTGCTTTTTTCAGAAAAACCGCTATCCAGCATAGACGTCAAAGAAGTCCATAAATGTGTTATAGACCGATTGGATCACTGGCACAATATCCGGCTAAATGCAGATAAGGAGGCCGAAGAAAAGTCCACTGACATCGAATCAACAGATATACATGAAAATGACTAAACAAATCACACGAATATTGTTTACGCTGGAATGTGACTCCATCGATCAGGATGCGATGCGAGCGCTCGCAGTTTTTTCAAATGGCAATACTCTGGAACTTACTGGCCTGTATGTGGAAGATCAGGATTTAGTTAATGCAGGCCAACTACCCGGGCTGGTAGAAATTTCACTTTCAAGTGGTGAAATATCAAAATTATCACCGCTTCGGGTTAATCGACAAATTAGCTCTCAGCAGAAAAAAATTAAGACCCAGTTCGAGGCCTCGGCGCGAAACCTGAATTACAATGCCATGTTTAAAGTGGTGAAGGGAAGGGTTTTTGAAATGCTCACTGAAGCTGCCATAGATTCTGATATCGTGGTGGTTTCCAGATCACTTAGACACACGGGAATGCGTGCGCACCACGGATCTCGCTTTGAGCCTTTGGTGTCACAACATACAAATTTTCTTTTTATCAATGAACCTTGGCGCACCGGAGAATGCATCATAGCGCTCTATGATCCGGCAGCTAGCAATCATAGTGTTACCTTGGACGTGGCCAGAAAATTTGCTGAGCGAGAACAAATAGAATTGATACTTGCAGTACCTCAGAAAGAAATATCCAACCTCGCGGAGACAACCGAAAGAAGCATCGCACTCCAGGATTGGTCCGAGGACAGCATCGTACAATTATGCCAATTCAAAAATGCCAGGCTTTTGATATTGCCCGAGAGCAAAAACCTGGATTGGAGAAAATTGCTGCTAGGATTGATTGACCGTTTGCAGTGCTCCTTACTTAGACTCGAAAGATAACTGAACCTCTCCACTCAAAAAAATGGATTACCTCTTTAACCCGGCCTAACATCAACCCTGACCAACATTGCCTCACCAGCCGCGTGGCGGCAGATACAACTCATATTCAGATTCCAGAAAAGTAACCAGATCAACCAACTGCTGGACCGTCATATGGTCGTTATAATTTCTCATGAGAGATTTCGCATCGACATCCACCTTTTGAGCTGGGTTTTGACGCACGATTTTATGCGAGGGGTTAATAATAGACGTAACCAGCTCACCATAAGTTCTGACTCGCGTGACAGTACCTCCCAATACGATATCTAAATCTGTTTCGTTACTTTCAGAGCGTTTAATATCCGCAACACTGTGACAATCGGCACATGCCAGCGCTTGAAAAGTTGCCCTACCCGCTTCAACATCACCCGCAGGCAATCTGAATCCCCGGGTTTGAGGATCACATGCAGAGAGAGTCAGCACGACGAAAAAGAGAAGTAATGAACGATAATATCCCATACGCAACCTCCTTAGTATTAACGAAAAATTTTCACACAAAACCTCACGGCCTTCCATACGAGAATACCGAAGCAGCATACGAAAATTCTATACACCAGCGCCTCCTGACTCTCGCCTGGTTCTCTAGGTAAATCCTCTTAGGGATGAACCACCGGCAACAATGATATTGTCTCCCGCAAGAAGTTTAGGAGGTACACAATGACAGATCGACCAACAGATTCAACCTTTGAAGCCTTGGTACAAACCTTGAAAAAGGATCGGGATGAGCTGCGGCTACAAATCCACCTTGCTTCCCTGGAAACTCAGAGTGAATGGCACAAGCTAGAGGCAAAATTCAACAGTATAGAGCCTAAACTCGCCAGCTTTGTAAAAGATGCAAAAACCTCCGCCCACGATGTAGGTGAAGCGACGCAACGTGCGGCAAAGGAGCTGGGAAAAGCCTACCAACGCCTTAAGAAGAAGTTTGACTAAAGATTCAACCGGTCACTCTATCCAGCTCAGTTGCATTATCTGGTAATTGAGCCCAAATCCTTGCAAACCGGCTGTAGTATACTACTACACTGGCACTGTTGAGCATGAAGCAGTATTATTTTACGGAGTTTTGGGTTCGTATAACTGAGTTTTTGCAGGCATAACATGAGTTTCGGTATTTCTAAAACTATTCCCGCAAACCAGGGTATTGAAGCGCTAAATAAACTTTACGACGGCTCCATCAGCGAATTTGAGTTCCATATGGCCGGAAAGCCTTCAAAGTTGTCTGTGGGAGATTATGTTTATACGATTTTTAAAAACCAGCTACATGGCCGATTAAAGATCACCCGGATTGAAAGCGGAGCACGTCATCCGAAATCGGGTAAAGCGCGAACTCTGATCTATGTCAGCACACCTGGTAAGCGACTTGCCATCCCGCTCGAAAAAAAAGGGCACCGCGGAACCCGATACTATCAAGATGCCGGAAATGATGGCGCAAGCTGGGATAGCAAAGGCTAAATGCTGACTCCGACCCTACCCGGAAGCATTCCAACCTGACAAGTGATACATGTTTACTACGCATCCAGACCTGAGTGGGAGCAATTATCTGATGAATTACCCGAATATGAGGCACTACCACCCGACTCATTCTGGCATGCGTAAGTCACCGGCAGCCCATCCAACGGTATGCGTATAAACACCAGGAAAAGCATGAACTACAAGCAATGTAGAGCCTATTTGCGAAAGCGCCCGGACGCATATGAAGATTTCCCTTTTGGGGTGAATATTGCAGTTTTTAAAGTGAATAAAAAAATGTTTGCGACCCTGGCTTATCAAGACAAAATAGCCAACATGAATCTCAAATGCGACCCGGATGAGGCCATGGCACTGCGGGATATTTTCGAGGCCGTTATACCCGGATACCACATGAATAAAACGCATTGGAATACCATTATCCTAAATGATTCTATTCCCCGGGGAGAAATTGAACGTATGATTGATCGTTCTTATGGTTTGGTCGTGAAATCACTAAAAAAAGTGGACCGAATGGCCCTGGAAATAAAATACGGTTCTGAAAATCTGTACCGCTAAGTGAACCGAAGCACTATCCATTGACGGCGATTTCAAGAGCGCACATTCTGGATAGAGAAAACATAGGCAGAATGCGAATAGAGACACACATGGCTGATATTCTAAAATTCAAGCGCCCTTCCCTGAAGGACAAAGCCAAGGGCAAAACAATGTGTAACAGTGGTTTCCACAAATGGCGCATTGACCAGGGCAAACAGTTTGATGTCAAACAAGGCAAGCTGGTCACAATTTACCGCTGCTCTCGCTGCAACGCCTCTAAAACAAAATTAGACTAACCGGGTGTAGACTACACTGGACAATACCGAATACAAAACACAGATAATAAAATACCAATAGAGCGATATGGATAAGATGGTTCAACATAGAAATACCCAGAAGCAACTTCGTGGTCCAGGTGGTTTACATGCTAGCATCTGATTTTGGCTATATCAGAGTAGCTGCCTGCGCACCGGCATTAAACCTGGCCAATCCAAAAGAGAATGCAAAGAGAATTTGTGCCCAAACAGATCACTTGTCGGCCCAAGCTGTTAGCCTCATTCTGTATCCTGAACTATGTCTAACCGGCTACACCTGTGAAGATTTATTTTTTACCTCCCAACTACAAATAGATGTAAAGACCGCACTGCTGTACTTGGCGACGCACAGTAGAAACACAAAATCTGTTATAGTTGTTGGCGCACCTTTACTCATAAATGATGGCCGTTTGCTAAATTGTGCTTTTGTTATTTCAAACGGTAAAATCCAGGGTGCAGTACCCAAAACCGATCAACCCAACCATGGTGAATTTTATGACCGCCGCTGGTTTGTATCCGGTGCTGGCATTGACATTTCCATCGACAACGAGCTGGGACAGTTTCAGCTCAGCACGAATCAATTGTTTGAGATTGGAGATACGCGTTTTGCCATAGAAATTTGTGAGGATCTATGGGCACCACAACCCATTGGCACTACCCACGCACTCGCGGGGGCGGAATTGATTTTGAACCCCTCGGCCAGTCCTGACGTCATAGCCAAGGCCGACTACCGTCGCGACCTGGTACGTATGGCCAGTGCACAACGAATATGCGCTTACTTATATGCCTCTAGCGGCCCCCTTGAAAGCAGTAAGGACCTGGTTTTTGGCGGGCACCTTATCGCCTCAGAAAATGGCCATCAATTACGCGAGAATCAACGATTCAGTTTTGGCACCAATAGCATCATTACTGAATTCGACTGGCAACAATTACGCAAAGACCGCTCACAAAACAGCAGTTTTTCTCAGGCCGACAGACCCAACAACTATCGCAGTGTTTCTACATCGATTGATATTTTGGACATTAGTGAGCTAAGCCGCACATACTCTGCACATCCATTTGTCCCCAACGATGAACATGAGGTGAGCGCCCGAGCATTAGAAATTCTCTCTATCCAGGCTGCTGGACTGGCGAGGAGGATGTTATCCGGAAATTTCCAGAACCTGGTAATTGGCGTTTCCGGCGGCCTGGATTCTACCCTGGCATTTCTGGTATGTTTAGATACCATTAAAAAATTGAAATTACCGGTCAGCTCTATTGTCGCGTTAACACTACCTGGCCCCGGTACCAGCACCCATACACTTAAATCAGCCCGTGACCTGGCCACAGCGACCACCGTAACACTTAAGGAAATAAATATTCATACCGCTGTCAGCCAGCACCTCGCCGACATTGAACAACCAGAATCAGTGTATGACAGAGTCTATGAAAATGCCCAGGCACGTGAGCGGACACAAATCCTTTTTGATTACGCAAACAAAGTCAACGGTGTAGTCGTTGGAACCGGGGATATGTCTGAACTGGCCCTGGGATGGTGCACATTCAACGCAGACCAAATGTCCAGTTACAATGTAAACGCAGGTATCCCCAAGACATTGATCTCCTATCTGATGCGCTGGTATGCCGAACATCGCGCCTCTCCAAAACTGGCGCAAGTCTTGTTACGGGTTATTAAAACCCCCATATCTCCTGAGCTTTTACCTACCACAAAATCCGCACATCCAACTTCTTCAAACAATACAGATGTGGAGACTGATTCAGGCATATCGCACAAAACTGAAGAAATTATTGGTCCTTACGAACTGCATGATTTTTTTCTATTCCACTATGTAAGAAACGGGTTCAGTCCCAAAAAAATCTACTTTCTGGCGACACACAGTTTCAAGGATCAATATAGCGAGAAGGTGATAAAAAAGTGGCTCATGGAATTTTTTAGACGCTTCTTTTCTCAGCAATTTAAACGCACAACCTTACCTGCCGGGCCCAAGATAGGCTCAGTCAGCCTATCACCTCGAGGAGACTGGCGTATGCCTGATGAAGCCAGCGCAAGTTCATTGCTTTCAGAACTTGAGTCATTATAGTCACTTAATAAACTAGCACCCCGTATGCCAACCCGAGAGAAACCCGTATGAGAAAACATCAATGTGTACTGGCATGTTTCCTGGTTATCTATTGCTGTTTAACAAGTTTTGCCGAGCAAAAAAAATATTGCGGAAAAACCGGTGTGTGGATCCAGATTCTTGGCTCAGGTGGCCCTGAGATTGATGATGGCAATGCCTCTACCAGCTATCTGGTCTGGCTTGATGGCAAAGCCCGCTTGCTGGTTGATACCGGTCCTGGCTCCTCTGTACTATTTGACCAGGCTGGTGCACAAATTGAAGACCTTGATGCGATCGTATTTACCCACTTACATGCTGATCACAGCAGCGATTTTCCCGCATATATCCACGGTGCTTCATTTGAAAAAAGAGACCGAAGCTTGCGCATTTTTGGCCCTGACGGCAATGATTATGCTCCCTCTACAAACACCTTTATTGATCGAATGATTGGCCCCCAAGGGGCTTACCCTCATCTGAAAAAATTCCTCACCTTCGGAAATGATGGCGGTTACAAAGTAACACCGCAAAGCATCCCGGCAACCGGCAGGCATCGTTGGGCCGGATTTGGAAGTGACAACTTGCGTTTATCAGCAATACCCGTACACCACGGCTCATTCCCGGCACTGGCATGGCGTGTAGACATCGCTAATCAATCCATCGTCTTTACCGGCGATTTCAACAACAATAAAGATCTTATCGCCAAATTTGCCAAAAATACCGATGCACTGGTTACCCACCTGGCAATACCCGAAACAGCACGCGGCACATCCAGGACCCTACACGCTCTACCTTCTCAGATAGGCAGAATTGCACATAGAGCCAATGCCCGCATGGTGATTCTTGGCCACCGCATGAACATAACGCGTGGCCGTGAAAATCAGAGTAGAGAAGCCGTCGAAAAAAGCTTTTCTGGTCCCCTGCTATTCGCGAATGATCTTGAATGCTGGGGGCTATAGCGCAAACTGTTTAACTAAAAATCTGAAGAAAACCTATTTACAGAGCTACCTGGAGAAGGTCTATGCAATTTGATACCCGTATTACCGACGAATTACTTACCACCACGCGCGCCGTGCGTAAACGACTGGATCTCACTAAACCCGTGCCACAGCGCATTATTTCAGACTGCGTGGAAATCGCTGTACAAGCCCCCACAGGGTCGAATGCCCAAGGCTGGCGCTGGATTATCGTAGATGACCCCGATACACGTATGCAACTCGCAGATATTTACCGTGAAAGTGGGGCAGCCTACCTGGCCGCAGCCAAGGAGCAAGCCAGCGATGCTCAAACCAACCGGGTATACGATAGTGCAATGTATTTGGTGGAAAATATGCACAAAGTACCGATTCACGTAATTCCCTGCATTCATGGGCGGCCAGAAAATAATGTCCCCAATTCAGGTCTGGCGGGATGTTATGGCTCCATCTTTCCTGCAGTCTGGAATTTCCAACTAGCCTTACGCTCACGAGGACTAGGCTCGGTAATCACGACTCTGCATTTACAACAAGAAGCTAAAACCGCAAAACTTCTAGGTATTCCAGACGAGGTAATGCAGGTAGCGCTACTGCCTGTAGCATACACAATAGGCAATAAATTCAAACGCGCAAAACGTCCAACCGTCGATACCATCATGCATTGGAATGGTTGGTAGATCTGGCCCCGGACAAATCCGAAACCATTATTTTAGTTATTTCTATGCTTATTAATAATCCTCGTATCGTTCAGGCTCGCCCAACCTGAACTCGATACGGCTGCGGACATTTTCAGCTTGACGAATTTCGCCCTTTTCTATCATCGGCTTATACTGCCACAAAGAGATCGCCTTAAGCGCAGCGGTATCAAATATCCCCTCTGGTTCGGACTCCACAATCCTTGGGTTCAGAACAATACCCTGCATAGAAACGCTGTATTCGACAATAACATAGCCCTCCACACCCCGGGACTTTGCCAACGTAGGAAATTCGGGCTCCGCTGTGGATAAAAGTTGAACGGGCCGGTTACCGGCACCCACACAGGCACCTAGCCCAAACAGGCAAATAAACACTACAAGTGAACAAGGCCCTCGCTTAAACCTGCGCTTAAACCCCAACTCCATGATATTATCCAATTCCGTTAACTCCCACTGCGCGTTTATTAAATTATGTCAGAATCAAACAATAATTCACTACCTGACTCCAAAGAGATTAATCCGCAACCCACCTCCCAAATGCAAGAAGAGAAGCAAGAAGAAAATACACAAGGCATTAATTTTTTTCAATTACTTAGCAGTACTCTTTTTGCTGCATTTGGCATCCAAAACAGGTCTAACAGCCAACGGGACTTCACCAAAGGCAAGCCCAGTCAGTTCATTTTTGCCGGTATTTTATTTACTGTACTATTTGTGGTTGGCGTAATCCTGGTGGTCAAAATGGTACTAGGCTCGGTATAGGCAGGCTAAACTTCATGGTTTATCTTTCTTCCCACTGTATTAATATAGTCAGCATCTTCATTATTCCCCGTATCCCATGAACATTATCGAGCGTATGCGCACTGTTTTGGCCGCTGAAGCCAAAGCAATCCAGGCTGTAGAGATCAATGAAACTTTCGAACAAGCGGTACTTTTACTCAAAAACAGCAAGGGCAAGGTACTGACCACGGGTATCGGAAAGGCCGGGCATATCGCCAGGAAGTTTGCCGCAACGCTGTGTTCCACCGCCACACCAGCCGATTTTATACATCCAGCTGAAGCCGCACATGGCGATCTGGGCATCGTAGCCCCCCAAGATATTATTGTGGCCTTTTCTACTAGTGGGAAAAGTGTCGAAGTCCTTGAAATGTTAGAGCTTTCTCGACATCTGGGCATAGCAAAGATAATTGGCATTACATCCCACCCCGACTCTGATCTTCGCAAACTTTCGGACCTCGTACTGGATATGGGGGTAATTGAAGAACCTTGCGCACTGGGATTAACCCCCAGCGCCAGCATGGCAGTAATGAACGCGATCAGTGATGCAATAGCCCTGGCCTTGCTGGAAGCGAAAGGCATCACTAAGCAAGAATATGGTCTGCGACACCACGGGGGTTATCTCGGTCGCGCTGCCAGAATGGACAACATAACTTAAGCTTTATCAATAAAATGCGCTTGGCAAATTGCACGGTGGAGCTGTCCAAGCGGCTTTGCAAACTACAGAATCCGTGGGTAATCCTGAGCGGGCTACAGAATTTGTCGCGGGTATTTACTCAGGCGTGAGAGTCAGCTTAAGGCGCAGCATATCAATACAGGCAATGCCATCTTCTTCCAAAGCTTGGGCGTAGTGCTCAGTATAATAGTCTGGAATAACGTCAACAATCCGAAACCCCATACGCTGATATAAACGCAACGGCCCCAGACTTGAATTGCCCGTACCAAGATGCACTTCGCGACCGCCTTTGGCCTCGGCCAGACCAATTGCATGACCGAGTAAACGACGCCCAAGGCCACTACCCTGAAAGGCAGAGGCAACGGAAATATTCATCAATTCAAAGGAAGTAGCAGACAAGCGCTTCAAGGCATAAACACCCACCGGCGAATCCGCATACCAGGCGACACGCGTAAACGCTTCACTCAGATATTCTTCGACCAAGGCCCTGTTCGGATCGGCCTCCAGCAACAAATCCCAGGGGATCTTTTGTATATCCAGACGAATAAATTTAGTATCCCGAGGATTAAAATCAGCCACCAATGCTACCCAACGCCTGATCTATATCGTGAATTATGTCTTCGACATTTTCGATCCCCACACTCAGGCGAATCAGATTCTCAGTAATACCCAGGGACAATTGCACATCTTTGGCCATGCTGAGATGAGTCATAGTCGAAGGATGAGAGACCAGAGATTCCACCCCCCCCAGGCTCTCAGCCAGTGTAAAGACCTTGACCGCCTGCACCATGCGGATCACCTCTTCCATGCTCGCCATTCCGCCATTCTTCCCTTTTAGAAAAATGGATATCATGCCGCCCATCCCGGACATTTGCTTCTGAGCCAGATCGTGCTGAGGATGGCTTTTTAAGCCCGGGTAAAAAACGCGCTCCACTCCCGAGTGATTTTCCAGATGCTTAGCCAAGGCTTTAGCATTGCTTTCGTGGGCTCGCATGCGGATACCCAGTGTTTTTAGACTACGCAAACAAAGGTATGAATCAAAAATACTTTGCGAACCACCCACCGCATTCGCCATAAATTCAAGACGCTCAGCGAGCTCTTCATCGTCAGTAATAATTACACCACCAATGACATCACTGTGGCCGTTAATATATTTCGTCGTTGAATGCATCACCAGGTCCGCACCCAATGCCAGCGGCTGCTGAAACACAGGACTCATAAAGGTGTTATCCACTGCAAGCAGGGCACCATGGGCATGGCTTATGTCTGCTACCGCTCGAATATCTACCATTTTCATTAGCGGGTTGGTCGGAGTCTCCATCCATACTAAACGGGTTTCAGGACGCATCGCCGCTTCAAGCCGCTCGCTGTCGCTCATATCAACGTAGTCAAAACAGATACCGTTCTTCTTAAAGACCTGTTCGAATAAACGATACATACCGGCATACATATCGTCACCCGCCACAACGTGGTCGCCAGATTCCAGCAGGTGCATGATGGTTGTCACCCCCATAGTGCCGGACGCATTGGCAAAGCCAAATCGAGCCCCTTCCAGATTTGCTACACAGCTTTCATAAGACGCACGGGTAGGATTACCACAGCGAGAGTAGTCATAACCCTTGTGGACCCCGGGTTCACTGTGTACAAAGGTTGAACTGAGCACGATCGGGGTGACCACGGCGCCATTGCCAGGATCGGGAGTTTGTCCAGCGTGCACCGCACGCGTATCAAAACCAAATTCATCAGGATTCCACGACATTTTGAGTTCTACCAATGAGATGTTGAAGGACGCGCAGTTAACCATAAAAACACCCCGGCTCAAAACAAAATTAATCCCGCGACTGCACCCCATCTTCGAGCCCGCTATGCGATACTTCAACCTATGAGCAGATACCGCGCCCCACGACCCAGAGCCTCAGCCTACATTACTCCTGCCGGGCACAAACGTTTGAGCGACGAACTTAAGCAACTGTGGAAGGTTGAGCGACCAATGGTGACACAATCCGTCTCGGATGCGGCTAAACAGGGTGATCGCTCAGAAAATGCAGAATACATTTATGGTAAAAAACGCCTTCGTGAAATAGACAGTCGCGTGCGTTTCCTGTCCAAACGTCTGGACGAACTAACCGTAGTAGATAGAACACCGAGCAATCAGGAACAAATATTCTTCGGGGCCTGGATCACTCTGGAAAAAGACAGCGGCGAACAGCTTTCCTATCGACTGGTGGGCCCTGACGAATTTGATAGTGAACCCGGGTACATAAGTATTGACTCACCCATGGCAAAAGCGCTTCTAAAAAAACAAACCGGAGATGAAGTTCAACTATTGCAGCACGGTATCGAACAAAATTACGCTATCGTGACCATTTCCTACTCAGCAGAAATATAAAAAATAAATCGACGGAAATTTGTGCGGCATACGTATAAAGAACACAGTAAACAATTGTCGATGAACCTGATCCACCAACCAACATCCAGGATGCCTATCATGAACAAGCAATTCCCGAAAAAACAATCCAGGCTAAGCCCTGCACAAACTTTCCGACGCTGCAGCACTTTGATACTCAGCCTGATATTAACCACCTTTCTGGCGGGCAACGTCAGCGCCGCTGAATCCACTGCAGATACTAAAGCACCTGGTGCAGAGTGCACACACGGATCGAAACAAAAAAATCTTAGCCCTGAACAACTAAAGGCGCGTGGCGATACCCACTTCAAAAAAGTGGACACTGACAACGATGGCTCTATTACACCTGCCGAACTATCCCAAGCTAAACTACCCCACTCCGGACATCATCGCTCACGACACGCCAAACACAGGTTATTTGCCAAGTCGCATGGCAAAGCTGGCAAGAAGGAACTGGGCTCATCCGACAAAC
>JAHRWB010000046.1 GCA_019090385.1 Pseudomonadales bacterium
CCGCTCCAGCACCGGTTGCTTGTGCGCGCAAAGAGTCAACAAATATTGGCTATATCTAGAGAAGCTGAACGGAAGGGGTGTTTTACACTGGACCTGTCAGGTTACCAATGTGCTGGGCTCGCGCCATCAACAGAGCGCAGCATAAGAATACATTTTAAGCTTAAGGAAACAGATAAAGCGCGAATCTTACTTTCTAACATATTGACTAAGAATGACTATTCTGCCAGCGAAAAAATGTTTGCATCCCGGTTTGTAAAGCGTAACCGAAATGAGCTGAGCGGGGGAAATGGGCAGGAAAAAATGGATGCAGTATTCAATACTGATACCGATAAAATAAACCCTGAACTTTGCTTTTCTGATCTAACCCTTCATGACCAGCCTCAGAAAAATATTGAGCTTGCCGTGATGGAGAAATTTGGAAAAGATAAATACCGCTGTTGGCATATAGAAAATGATGGGATACTCAGCTTGTTTGGCCTGGCGATGTGGTCTGTAATTTTCCATAAACTACCCGGTGTCTTCATTAATGCAAACCAAACTGGACCACTGGACCTATTTTGGCAAGACTTCTATCCGCAACGCGACGAACAAATAGTCAGTTGCCTTCAGACATTAAAATCCAGCCGCTCATTTTCTTCAAATCTACTGGAAATTTATGATGTTAAAATTGGCATAGCAAATCCATTTGCTTCTTGGCAGCATTTTTCCCGAGACGGTTTTTCTTTTTAGCTTTCAACAATTCCACTGACCTTCTCCTACGCGAAATATCGCAATCAGGCATTGGCCCAAGCTTATGCACTCAATATCGGAGACGCATACGGTTATTTGGTCGCCTATCGGTATCCAGCCATGAGCCGTGTAATTCAGGCAGCAGGCCGATTAATACGCAGCAGTCAAGATAGAGGTGTACTCTGTTTAGTCGACCCACGTTTTCAAAATCCTCTATTTCGTTGTTTCTTTCCAGATAATTGGTGCTCTAGCAATGTGAATTCTCTAGAATTGCCGCTCGAAGTAAAACGCTTCTGGGATGAACCCGATTTAATGCGTATAGGCAATGCTGGATAATGGAAATGTCTCAACAAAATTTTCGCAGAACTAAAATTATTTGTACGATTGGGCCTGCTACAGCCAACTATCAAATGTTGGAAAAATTGGCAGCGGCGGGTATGAATATTGTCCGACTGAATATGTCTCATGCCACTCATGACTCAGCTGCGCAGATCGTCCAATGGGTGCGTACTATCAATAGAAAAGCAAGGTACCCCGTTGCTATACTGCTTGATACCCAGGGCCCGGAAATACGTACGGGAGATCTGGAAAAACCCATTGAACTAAAAAGTGGAGAAGTGGTAGAACTTACCGTGCTGGACGAGACTGATGTTGAACACACATCTATTCGCATCCATTACAATGAATTGATTACTTCCGTCGTCGTTGGTGACCGTATCACGGTAGACAATGGACTAATGAACTTTAAGGTGCTGGAAAAACACGGTGGGCGGCTAAAATGTAGTGTGCTCGACGGTGGCATGCTGGGGAGCAAGCGGCATGTGAATTTGCCAGGCATCCGGGTTAATTTACCCGCCATCACTGAGAAAGACATCAAGGATATTAATTTCGGAGTCTCCCAGGGCGTGGATTTTATCGCGCTTTCGTTTGTGAGAGCTGCCAGTGACATCCACCAGCTACGAGAGCTTCTTGGCGAAAAGGCACAAGCAATCAGCATTATTGCTAAGATTGAAGACCAGGAAGGTGTCGCCAATAAGGAAGAGATTGCTGAGGTCGCTGATGGCTTGATGGTTGCCAGGGGGGACCTGGGTATTGAAACCAATATTTCTGAAATGCCTAATACACAGCGTGAGCTGGTGAGGACTACTGCAGTGAAAGGGCGGCGAAGCATTGTTGCTACGCATTTACTGGAGTCAATGATTAACAATCCTATTCCAACTCGGGCGGAAGTAACTGATGTTGCGAATGCCATTTATGAAGGGGTGGATGCAATTATGCTTTCAGGCGAGACAGGTATTGGCTTGCATCCAGTACGTTGTGTCGAGCAACTACATGAAATTGCTATGGCCAGTGAGCGTTTTCCAGGACTGGGTTTCGAAACCCAGCTTATAGCGCGGAACGACAAGCAGTTTATTGCGAAAAGTGCTGTTGATCTAGCCCACGCAACCCAGGCCAGAGGCATTATAGTCATTACTCGTCGAGGTATAATGGCAGACCAGGTAACGAACTGTAATCCTGTCGATGTGCCAGTTTTTGCATTTACCAATATTAGCCACACGCGTAGACGACTGATGTTAAATCGTTCGGTATATAGCTTCAGAACAGCCTTCAGCAATGACCCCGAGAAAACGCTTCAGATTGCGTTTACCGTGCTAAAGGACCGGGCTGGATTAAACTCCGGGGATAAGGTGGTTGTTATTTCCGACATACTTGCAGAATCCAAGGTTGACGCTATTCAGCTGCGCAGGCTCTGACGTTAATTGATAATTGCGCTAAAAAGCATTCGGGTAGATACGATGATCAGCAAAAAACCGAAATATCGGCGGAGTTTTTCCTGGGCTACCTTGTGTGCAACCTTGACGCCCAAAGGCGCTGTTAGCACTGAGGTGATTACGATTACTAATAGGGCTGGCCAATATACATAACCGAGCATGCTAGTGTGCGCATTATTGACATCCCAGCCACTGAACACATACCCCACCGTGCCGGCTAGTGCAATTGGCAAGCCCAGTGTGCTAGCAGTTGCTGTCGCCCTATGAGGAGGTACATTAAAATAGACCAAGGTAGGCACCACAACATTGCCACCGCCTATGCCTGCGATCCCGGATATGATACCGGACGTCGTGGCGACTACAGAGGCAAGGGTCCAGCCAGGCAAGACGTGATCGGATGGTGGACTCCAGCGAGACAACATGACAATGGACACTAAGAGCAGAAAAAATCCGATTAGCAAGCGCAAAACAAGCTCAGACATGCTGGACGCAATATGACTGCTTGCGAGGCCACCTAATACCAGGAACACCGTCCATTTACGTACTACTGACCAAATGATAAAACCGGCTTTGAACTGTGCATAGGCGGCAGCTGCAGATGTAAAGATAATAGTACTCAGGGAGGTCGCCACAGCGCTCAATACGACAGCCATACCAGAAATTTCAGGAATATTTTGATGGGTAAACAGGAAGATAAGCGCCGGTACTATGATGACCCCCCCCCCAATGCCTAGCAAACCACCCAGAAAGCCGGCGCAAGCACCAATTAAAAGACAAAACAGAACTAAGAAAATGTCGAACAATTTTAGTAATATGCATGAGAATGTAGGTAATTTTATATTCTCTCGCAGTCCTCAAGTCTTAAAGGCCGCGATTGTGGAAGAATTTGCAAGCAGGTGCAATTATTATGTGGAAAGAATGTCTGACAATCTATCTATTCCAGAATATGTCAAAGTAAATTAAAACGAGTAAAATGCGACTAGAATGAACTGCAAGTTAGATTCCCCCATGTTAATGAACTTTCAAAAGGTGCGCTTTTCCAGGCGGCTGTGTCTTATGTCATTAATCACAACCATTATTATGTTTTCAATGGCTGCTTTAAAGGCTGAGCGAGATATTCCTGCTCAACGTATTATGCTCGACAATGGTGATCTCTATGAAGGGCCATTAATTGGCGGTGTACGTCAGGGGCAGGGCAGCTACATTTGGAAGGACGGTCGCAAATACCAAGGTAATTTTGCACTAGGAAGAAGAACCGGGCTGGGTATCTTGGAATGGCCAAATGGCAACCGCTATGAAGGCATGTTTGTAGACAACCAAATGGCTGGGCAGGGTGTCTTCATTTGGGCAAACGAAGACCGTTACGACGGCGACTTTGAGGCTGGTTTACGTACAGGCAGGGGTGTTTACCGCTGGAAAAACGGTAATACCTACGAAGGCGACTTTGTCGAGGGGCTACTTGAAGGTTATGGCATCTTTTCCTGGGCAGATGGCAGGCTTTACCGCGGAGAGTTTAAAGCTGGCTTGAAAGCTGGCACTGGGCGCTACAACTGGCCCAATAACAACAAGTATATCGGGCATTTTAACAATGACGAGCGACACGGTGCAGGTGTTTATTACTGGAAGGACGGAACAGTCTACCATGGTTTTTTTGCACATAACCGCACCCATGGATTTGGCGTAAAATTTACGCCAGATGGTTTGTCCGAATTTCAGCAATGGCAAGAAGGAAATCTGCTGTTATCAAGGAAAATTTTGGATAATCCAAAATGCACACTGATAATAGATAATTTGCATTGGATGTTTAACGATAAAAATTGTATCAATGGACTTGCCCATGGTAGTGGCCCAACTGTCAGTCTTGATGGCACACGGTTTATTGCTAATGCAGATGTCATTCTTGGCGAGCTGGTCAGAGGAAAAGTAGAAATTCTCGCACAACCGGATTCTAGATAGTGGAGATTCCTGGCTACAGTATTGAAAGAGAATTGGGTCGCGGTGGCACTGCTCGGGTATATTTAGCCGTGCAGAAAAAATTTGGCAGACTCGTTGCCATCAAAGTTGTTTCGCCTCAATTTACCAATGACCCGACCTTCGGCAAGCGCTTTGTGCGAGAATCACGAATTGTTGCCCAACTCACCCATCCCAATATTGTCCAGGTACATGATGTAGGAGTCAGCGATGACCGCTATTATTTGGTTATGGAGTTTTTGCGGGGTGGCGATCTAAATCGTAAACTCAAGCAAGGTTTGCACATGCAAGAGGTATTGCAGATTGTAATCGACATGGCACGTGCGCTTGAATTTGCTCATAATAAGGGCTACGTTCACAGGGATATAAAGCCAGAAAATATTCTATTCAGAGAAGAAGGCTCAGCGGTATTATCTGATTTTGGAATTGCCAGGGTCATGGAAAACAACTCCAGCATGACGCGGCATGGAACTGTTGTTGGTACCCCACAATACATGAGCCCTGAGCAAGCTTCCGGGAAAATCGTTGATGGTCGATCCGACATTTACTCTCTGGGTATTGTTTTTTTTAAAATGCTTACTGGTGCGGTGCCGTTTAAGGCTGACACTGCCATCGCCCTTGGCATTAAACACCTCCAGGATCCTGTGCCCGCGGTGCCGGCACATCTTGCTGCATTTCAGAGCATAATCTCCAAGCTACTTGCAAAGAAACCAGAAGACCGCTTTCAGAATGGTGCGGAACTTGAACAGGCAGTAACTGCATTGAAGGTGGACGGACTCGTTCCCAACAGGGTGATTAAGACCGACATAGTCTCCACAGAAGAAATACTCGCCGTGAAGCAGACTATGGAAATTGCAATCGACGACAACCGGGCGATTCGTGCAGATTCGGGTAGTTACCGCAAACGCAAAAAGAAGCACTCTGGACTGAGTATTGTACTGGTTATAATGCTGGTTTGTACCGCCGTCGCGCTATATGTAACGCCCTCCGCAAAGGACAGAATTAACCAGGTTTTATATGCCTATGGTATTTCCGAAGATCCAAAAGTTCGTCAGCTATGGCGTGATGCCAAAGCGATGCGTCATGATCCAAGCCAAAGCTTATCCGCGGTGGTTGCAGCGCATCGGCGCGTTCTTAATATAAAACCCGATCATAAAAAGGCATTAGACTCCCTCTCTGGCTTGTCTGCGCAATGGAAACAGGATATTTCACTTGCCATTGATGGACAGAATGTTGCGCTTGCAGAGTCGAAAATGAAAGAAGCCGCAGCGGTCCTCAGAAATGATGCGGAATTTATTAAACTCGGCGAAAGAATAGCTAATCACAGACGCGCAGTGTCCCTGGTTCAAAGTACACAAACATTATTGCAAAGCCATGGAATTTCTGACCTACCCAGTGCAACCACAGCCGTGCACTCCTATAAAGAGGCGTTGCGCCTTGACCCCAATATTGGTGAGGCTCAGGAAGGTCTCAATACACTGGCTCAATTTTACACCAAGTTAGCCGATGACGCGCTTATTGGTAACGATGTAACCACAGCCATTAATTTTTTGGAACGTGCAAGCACTGCGAATGATAAGTATGTCGGATTACCATTAGTTCGTGAAAAAATCCAGCAAGCGAATGCACTGCAAGGTGAGTTAGAACTAATATTGCAACATGCAAGCAAACTGAGGGCTGAAAATTCTCTAATTTATCCTGCTGGCAATAATGCTGCTGAGTTATATCGTCGGGTATTGGCCACAGACCCAAGCAATGTCATCGCGGCGCAAGGTCTTGATGAAGTATTTACGCAAGTACTCGGCGAGGTGACGCAGCTTTTAAAAACAGGCCACCTGGATGATGTGTCTAAAATTGTTGACAGGTCTGCACAAATTGGTTTTGAATCATCAAAGATAGACAAGCTTAATACCCTGCATAATGCAGAAGTCAATCGATTGGAAACTATCAAGCAACTATTAGCCGATGCTAACAGACACTTCTATGATGGTTATATTACCGAACCTGCAGACAATAACGTCGTCGCTAGCTCGCGGGAAGCAATTCGACTAGACCCTGATAATATACAGGCCCTGGAAATGCTCAATCGAAGCGCAGCTCGTTTAATGAAGGTTGCCGAAGACGCCCATTCTGCTGGTTTACACGAACAGTCTCTACACTATCTGGATCTGGCGTTAACGGTAACGCCAGATGTTACTGAGTGGAGAGTACTGCGTGATACCTGGCGTAAGGGCGGATAAAGGGTATAAATTGGACAATAGCATACATTATGCGCTAATTATTGATGATGACCGTTTCGACCTGGAATCACACATCACAATAGGGCGCCACCTGGATAACGACCTGGTCGTCGCTGGAGAGGATGTTTTAGATTTTCATGCGCGTTTGGAACTTCGGGATAGAGGCCCGTGGCTTGCCAGGTTAAATGATGCCCCTTTGCATGTTAATAGGATAAGTGTAAAAAGCGGTATTGGCTTAGTGCCCGATGACGAAATTATCCTGGGGCAACATGTATTGACCCTGGTTGCTGAAAATTCCGGCGCATATGTTATGAATTGGCGTTTGATAAGCCGGGGAGGTAGTTCCAGCATACGCCTGGCAGAGCAAGTGCTGGTGGGCAGAAGCGCAGACTGTGATTTATGTATTAGTGAGGGCTTTGTCTCCAGACGCCATGCGCTGCTATATATCCGCTCTAATTTAGTTTGGTTGCGTGACCTGGATTCGTCAAATGGCACATTCGTCAATGGCGATAGAATAGATGGCGCTGTACATCTGCTGCATGGCGATGAAGTAGCCTTCGATACAAGTGCCTTCCAGCTGGTCGGAGAAGCAGAGCACCTAACGCCCGTGATCGAATACCCGGGCCAATTTGCAGATTCAATGAGCGAGCCATCGGATCTTACGGAATCTGCCAAGCTCGGACCTGCACAGTACAATACGCCGCTGGTATCCACTATAGAAATTGCCCCGGTTCCGATGGGCAATGCGATAGAAAAGTTGCCACCTTCAAGCTTAAAGCCGGGAGGCAATGGAGCAGCCGTCAGCGTATTGGTAGGCATGAGCGACCCCGTACTCAACGAAACCTTTCCCCTAACTCTGGGCCGATATTTATTGGGCAGGGATGTAGATTCAGATATTCAATTACATGAAAGCAGTGTATCTGGAAAACATGCGGAATTGGATATAAGACTAGAAGGTGCCTATCTAACCAATTTGATAGCGACCAACGGCACCCTGGTGAATGCTGAGCAGGTGCAAACGCAGAAGCTTAAAGATAATGATATTATTGACTTAGGTCGGGTCAGACTGGTATATCAGGAAGCTAGAAGTAATCATACAAGCCAAACTATGGATTTCCGGCTGCCTTTAACACTGGTTGTGGGCTCATTAGTCTTTATTTCCAGCTTGGTGTGGTATTTATATTTCTAAGTTGTATTTATAGTACGCCTACATTCAGTATGTAGCTAAAAGATAGGGAAGGTTGCCAATATGTCTGTAAAAATTGATTACGTTAGAAGCCTGGAATTTGAATACGGTATTTCTGACCAGGTGAGTCCACTAATCAGGAGAATAGTTGCCAAAAACCCCAGCCCATTCACATTTCAGGGTACTGGCACCTATATTTTGGGCCAAGGGAAAGTTGCCGTTATTGATCCCGGACCGGCGGATAGCACACATATCGAAGCCATACTCGCGGAGACTGCTGGAGAGGAAATAACGCATATTCTGGTGACACATACACATATGGACCATTCTCCAGGCTGTAAAATACTTAAGGAAAGCTGTAACGCCGAAACTTACGCCTTCGGACCCCATGGCTCAGGTCGTCAGGCTATAGGGGCAGGTGTTGGTGACAGTGTAGAAGAAGGTGCTGATTCAGATTTTCTTCCAAATCATGAAGTGGTGCATGGGCAAATAATCGAAGCCGATACCTGGTCTGTAGAATGTGTTTATACTCCTGGTCATACATCAAACCATATGTGCTTTCAGTTACGCGAAGAAAAGGCCCTGTTCACTGGTGATCATGTAATGGGCTGGTCAACGAGTATTATTTCACCTCCCGATGGTGATATGCGATCTTACCTCGCCAGTTTACAATTACTATTGGAACGAGATGACAAAATTTATTGGCCTACCCACGGACCCGCAATTAAAAACCCAAAAAAGCATGTTGAGTCTTTTATTGCGCACAGAAACGAGCGCCAAGAACAGATAATAAAATGTATAAAGCAGGGCATTCACCTAATACACGACATGGTGCCGGTCATGTACGTTGGTACGCCTGAGTTTATGTATTCTGCGGCAGCAAGAAGCGTATTTGCCGCAGTTGTTTATATGCTGGAAGCAGATATTCTCGAAACGCCTGATACGGTCTCATTAACAGCCAACTACTTTATGAAGTCTTGAATCTATAAAGTTTGAATAGAATTTATAAAGTTTGAATAGAAGCCTGCGGTTTACCTACTGCGGGCGTTTTGCTGGCCACGGACATTTTGCTAGCCACGGGCGTTTTGCTAGCCACGGGCGTTCTATCAGTAGCATGAGCAGTGATAGCGCTTGACGGGTCGCGAGAGGCTGTAGTTGCCAGGGGTATTTGAACAACCACAGCAACACCCGAACCGTCAACAAGATTCATTGCCCGCACATTGCCACCGTGATATTGCGCGATTGTACGAACCACGTACAAGCCTAAACCAAAATGTAACTTATTTTGCGGCCCATCCCGTCGGTGAGAGACCATGGAGTCAAATAAAGATTGTTCACTGGAATTAGGTAAAACAGGCCCTCTGTTTGCAACTGTGATCTGCATATAACCACGGTATGCACTTACTTGAACCTTAATAGAACTGTCGGACACATGAAAATCCACGGCATTATCGATTAGCTTATCAAGTAATTGTTCTATTCGGTAATCTGAAACTTGCGCATAAATGGGGCTGGATGTGCCACTATACTCAAATGAAGTATTCTTGTGACTGATGTTACAGTTTGCAACATAGTTTTCGACCAGTTTTTGTACATCTATAATTTCAAACTCTTCTGATTCCAATGCTTCTTCCAGGTTAGCTGCGTCCGCCAAATTTTGTACGATTGCGCCTATTCGCAACACGCCGCGTTTCGCACTTTCAATATATTTGCTTTCGCGTATCGACGGCGTTTCTTCAGCCAGATTTTGCAAGGAAGTACTCAATGTGTTCAATGGGTTATTAATTTCGTGTCGCAGTGTACGGGGCATATTCTCCAAAAAATTATTATGCTGATGAAGCTTTGATAATAGTCCAGACACGCTTCGGGCCAAGTCGCCAATTTCGTCACCAGCATTTATCTCACTTTTTAGAGTATCAGTGATCAAGCGGCCGCGTTCATCGATGGCACGACTTGTTTCTTTACGGAGATTACGGATACGCCAAGCTAACCGCCCTGCAAAAAGTAATAACGCGACAAATGCAATCAAAAGGCCAGTTGTAGAAAATACAACAATCTGCTCCAATGCGTTGCGTTGAAAGGAAACGATTTCATCTATATTTTGCTCAACTATAACGGTACCCAAAATTTTATTCTCAGAAACAATGGGGTGAGCAGCCATAATGATTTCCTGCGCTAATTTTGGCCTATCTGCTTTGGATATACTCCCTGCGTCCAAAAGAACCATTGCACGGCTTATCAAAACTGCCGGATCGCCAGCAAGTGATGACTCTATTAACTGGTTAGTAATGGACTCCGCATTCTCTGCAGGTATAGTTATATCGCCAGTACCTACCATTTTTTTTATGTAGGGATGGAAAACTTCTAACCAGCCCCGAACTCTCGCTATCCAGTTAGTATCTGGCGTAGTAGAGCGCAAGGTACTCAACCCCCCGGTTTGGGCTCGCACTCGCTTCTCAGAATCTATTACTACAATTCGAGCCCCCGCATAACCCAGGCCCTCAACAATATTTAGTAATTCTGGACTTCTAAGCACCACCAAATTAAATCCAACTTTATTGGATTTCGGTAATGTCTGAGTGATAGCACGAACTTTGCGTGTTTTTATATCATCGACATCAACAAAAGATAATCCAAAGTACCGACGAGAGCCTAACAGATCCAATGGCATTCGAAATTCCAGGAGATAGCCTGTATCCGTTTGTTGTACATATCCATGGAATTTTTTTTCAGGTGGGCCGGTCTCGGAAAATTTCCACTCCTTATCCATATTGTATGCGGTGATGATGCCATTATCAGGAAAGGTCAAAACTACTCTGGCATCTTCACCATTCGCCTTAATAAAGTTCAAACGTACATGGTCGGCGTTATCCAAACGCAGCATTCCCTGATCTCTGAGGACAAGATCCTGGTCATTTACCTTCATCAGCACATTGAGTTGACCCGCGCGTTCACCCAGCGTCAATCGAAAACCCGCATCAACATCACTTCCTGCATCAAGGCCAAATGTTCTGAATTTGCCACTCAGTTCTTCCCAATCAGAATCTTTACCATCGAAGCGAATGGGGTCCTGCATCGGATTGGCAAAAAGAGCCTCATAATCGTCAAGGGAAATTGGCAGGTTTTGAAACAAATCTTCGCGACCATTAAAAAGCGTTGATATGCCCTGAGCAGTTTTTAATTGTGTTTGAGATTGCGCTTGAATCAATATGCGCTCCATCTCGATCAGCTGACGATAATTAATCCATGTGGGTATAAGCAATACCAGTAATCCCAGTAGCATAAGCTTGGTACCGAGTTTTGGACCACGTCGGCGCTTATGCTTAAACACATTCATTATGGGTTACTGTTTTATCCAGCGGTACCCGAACCCATATTCACTTTTAATGCAATCAAACTCAGGGTCAATAGCTTCAAATTTTTTGCGAATATTTCTCATGTGCGTATTAATCGTATTGTTGGTGACCAGACTTTGCATGGTCGCATTCATAAATGATTCGTAACTCACAGCATGGCCGGGCACTTTTACCAACTTAGCCAACATTCGGAATTCAGTTCCCGACAGATCAAGTCGTTGGTTTTTCCAGGTAAGTAGTAGTGCATCCTGGTCAAGGCTTAAGTGGCCTATGACTTTGACATTATCGCTTGCGCTAACCTGGGTGCTACTTACTTCTCCCAACCGTAGCAAAGACGATATTTTTTCAGCAAGGTAGTCGAGAGAAATGGGTTTAGACAGGTAGTCCCATGCTCCCAGGCGCAAGCCGGAGATTTTGTCTATTTCATTGATACGTTCAGTGAGAAAAATAACAGGTAAAGAAGGGGAACGGCTTAGAATATCTCGACAAATCTGAAAACCTGCATCAACCTCATCACCCAGTATTATATCCAGGATTACCAGATCAGGTAACTGCTTATCAAAACCCAGCAGGGCCTCCTCACGACTGGCATAAGCCTGCACTTCATAGCCTTTTTTGGTTATGGCGTAGGCATAATTAGCACGCTGATCCGGGTCATCTTCAACAATTGCGATTAGTTTTGGCATGACAGTACGTATCGAGTTAGATCAAGTAACATTTTAGCTGCTTTTTCATGAATACGCTGCATCTGATTTGCAGTAGCGCGCACCTCCGCACAGTAAAACTGTGTCACTACTACTGCAAATACCGCCAGGTATTGAAAAAATCAGAAATCCCGGGCAGTCTAGCATGCAGAAATTTTACGGAAGTCTATGGAAAGTTATATCGAGCAATTTGTTGACCAGTTTTATTCATCGGGCGTATTTGAGATCGCGGGATTACTATCTGGCTTGCTGTGTGTCTGGCTGCTTATCCGGCAAAGTATTTGGACGTGGCCGATAGGGCTGTTTTATGCACTTATTTCGCTTGCTGTATTTATGCAAGCAAAGTTATATTCCGAATTTGCACTACATATCTACTATGCAGCTATGAATGCCTACGGCTGGTATTATTGGCGTGGCGATAACTCAATTGAAAAATCACCTGCATTACCGGTAAGCCGTATCAGTTTTAATATGGGCAGCATTCTTGTTCTAGCCGTGTTGGTAGGCATTCCACTGCTTGCAGAAACCCTGCGGTCCTTTACGGATACAGACATGGCCTATGCGGATAGTACTATTACGGTGTTAAGTTTTGCTGCCATGTGGATGACGGCTAGAAAACAGATTGAAAGCTGGTATGTATGGCTCCTGGTTGACTGTATTGCCACAACGCTCTATATCCTAAAAGGCATCGAGCTATACGCTGTTTTATACGGCGTTTATATTGGAATGGCCCTAGCAGGTTGGTTAGCCTGGCGCAAAACATTGGAGCGACAAAACAGAAATATGCTAAAAACCGAAAATGCGCTTGTTCTAAAATCTGGCAATAAGACAGGCCTAAAAAAGGCTGTCACCGGAAAAGTTGCAAGTTCATGCTGATTGCTCTTGTTGGGCCTGAGTCAACCGGTAAAACCACCCTTGCGACCGCACTGGCAGAGCATTTGTCGTCACCGATATTGGAAGAGTATGCGCGTGAGTATCTCGAGCTCAGATCTTTAAGCGCAACCTATACCCAGCATGACGTGCTGATGATCGCTAAAAGACAGTGGGAAAGAGAACAGCAAGCTGTGCTCAAAAAAAGACAAAACCTTGTCATGGATACCGACCTGCTGGTTATAAAAATATGGTGGGAGGTAAAATATGGAGAATGTCATCCCTGGATACTTGATAAACTGGCCAAGCAGCGCAGGCGCAACTATCTGCTCACCGCCACGGATATGCCCTGGCATGCTGACCCACTGCGTGAAAATCCTGAAGACAGGGATGAGTTGTTTAAAGTGTATGAAAACGAACTTAAAGCAAATGGCTCAAACTATGTGATCATTCGAGGAAATCCGGAGCAAAGGTTAGCTCAGGCAGTGACCTGGATAAGCGAAATGCCTAAATAATACCCGGAAATGTACGAGGTTTATCTGGAAAACTCATAACAAAATGCTCAAGCAAGTCCCAATTTCTTCATGCAACACCAGATCAGCAATCCCGTCCAGAGGTGTCTCCTCTCGATTTACTATTACCAACGAGGCACCATTGCGTTTTGCTAGCTCCGGGAAATTGGCAGCAGGGTAGACCACCAGAGATGAGCCCAGTACGATAAAAAGGTCACAGGCCAGGGTCTCGCTTTGTGCACGTTGCATGGCCTCTTCAGGCATTGATTGACCGAAAGATATCGTGGCTGATTTAATTATACCCTGACATTCTAAGCAATCAGAGACGCTGCCCTGGGCTTTAAACTGTTCTTCCAAAAAAGCCATCTCGTAGCGTTTTTGGCAATTCAGACATTCTGCATAGGTACTATTTCCGTGTAACTCGATAACTTTTAGCTTACTCTCCTCTATCCCTGAATCTTGATGCAAATTATCAATGTTCTGAGTAATGACACTGGTAGCCTTACCTGAATTGATTAGCTGGGCCACCACTTTGTGACCCACATTCGGAAGCGCATCCTGGATGGTGCGATCCCCGGAGAAGCGCCTCTTCCATGACTCCTGCCTTGTGCTTTCTGACGCGATGAAATCCTGAAACTGAATGGGCTTCATTTTTGTCCAGAGACCAGACGGGCTGCGAAAATCCGGAATGCCAGACTCAGTACTTAATCCGGCACCAGTGAAAAAAACAATACGCTGGCTTTGCGCTACCAGCCGTTCAAGTGCTGTCTGCATCAGATAACTCGCTTAGTAGTTATTAAGGTACGGTTTTTTCAGAGGCAGTATTTAACGATTGCCTATCCAACTGCTTACGTTTACACAAAAAAAAGACTGGAAAACCAGCCTTTTAGCACCAATACCCAGAATATTAGTTGATTCCAATTAAGGCCAAGCAAATTGGAATCGTCAACTACCCGCAAGGGAAATATTGTAAACTCCCGCTTGCTGAGCTGAGTCCCAGACATGGATCAGGGTGTTGGTTTCTGAATCCTTATGGGGCTGTATCACTACAGGCGCTTCAGGGTTTTCTGCATGCAAACGTTCAATATTGGCACGGACAGAGCGAAAATCCACATCACGCTGGGCGATAACAATTCTGTTACGACTGGAAATTCTCACCACAATGCTTTTCTTATCCGGATCGACAGTGTCCGGCGGCTTATTAGGATCTGGCTGTGTAATATCCAGTCCGCTTTCCTTGATAAAGGTTGCAGTCACGATAAAAAAGATCAGCATGATAAAAACCACGTCCAGCATGGGCGTCAGGTTGATTTGCTCTTCTTCTTCCTCAGTATGGCCGCCAAATCTTCTGCGCAAGGTACTACCCCTTATATTTTCTAAAATGTATGTTTATATCTAACAACTAAATCTTTACAACGATGCCAAGTTCTGTAACGCGTTTATATTTTACGCTTTGCTAAACTAACCCTGTTTCCAACCATATCTCAATAGGATTAACAGTTATATCTAGTTTGCCGGGCATCAAGGGCTAATGCTTGTCTATAACAGACTGACTGTCAATAGTGGTATGCTAGAAGCCATTGAATATTACGCTTTCCAGGGAGTATTTTTCTTGCGGTTAACCATACATCAGCACTTTATAGCCAGTTTCATTTCAATAGTCATTATTTTGCAGCTAGGGGCTTGCGCATCCAAACAGCCCCAGGTGCCTCTGCCAGAGAGCCTGGCCAGGAAACACCTTATTGTCGATACTCACATCGACGTGCCATACCGCCTTCACAAGTTATACGAAGATGTCACTATTGCCACTGAAAACGGCGACTTTGATTATCCGCGCGCCAAAGCAGGGGGGCTGGATGCGGTATTTATGTCTATCTATATTCCTTCTAGTGTCGATGCCTTGGGCCAACCAGGAATTGATCTGGCCAATACACTCATAGACCTGGTCGAGGGTATTGCCAAGCAGGCACCAGATAAATTTGTGGTGTCATATTGTACCCAGGACGTCTTTGCAGCTCACTCGGCGGGAAAAATAGCCATGCCAATGGGGATGGAAAATGGCGGCCCCATGTTACCTTCTGGGAATCTTGCACATTTTTATCAGCGTGGAATTCGATACGTTACCCTGGCCCACGCAAAATCCAATGCCATATCTGATTCTTCTTATGATGAAAATGAAGCCTGGAACGGCCTATCTGAAGCAGGTGCGGCTTTTATTCAGCAATTGAATAACACCGGCATAATGGTGGATATATCCCATGTCTCAGATAAAGCCTTCTGGCAGGTGATTAAACTCAGTAAAACACCCATTATCGCCTCCCATTCCTCTGCCAGGCACTTCACCGCTGGATTTCAGCGGAATATGAGCGATGCAATGATCAAAGCGCTGGGGGAGCAGGGGGGGGTCATCCAGATAAATTATGGCAGTAATTTTCTAACTCAAAAGGCCCAAGATTACGGTAAGGCTGTGCGAGATTATCGTAAACAGTACAGCGCAGATCACCAACTTGCAGAGGATAGCGAGGCATTGAAGTCCGCAATGAGCCTTTATCTGGCCGATAAGCCATATCCCTACGCGTCGCTCTCAGACGTGTTAGACCATATCGATCATGTTGTATCCATAACAGGTGTTAAACACGTAGGTTTAGGCTCAGATTATGATGGGGTAGGAGATAGCTTACCCACCGGTCTTAAGGATGTTGCCAGCTATCCGAAGCTGATTGGCGGACTGCAACAGCGTGGATACAATGAAGACGAAATCGCCTTGATTCTGGGCGGAAACCTGATGCGAATATGGCAAACTGTTGAGGCTTACGCCCTGCAAAAAGGCAACCCACCACTTTGCAAAGCGAGACATTGACTCGCACAGCTACAGTGCAAGTTGTTTGTGATAACAATCTAGCAAACTATTGATTAATATTATTTTTATTTTTATAAGGCGTTAGGTTAGTAATCACTAACGCAGGCCGCTAATTTACATAGACAGCCAATCTTTAGGTTTGAGATATTCTTCATATAAAACTGCTTCAGCGGAACCAGGCTCTGGCTGGTAGTTATACTGCCAGCTCGCTAACGGTGGCAAGGATGCCAGTACAGATTCTATACGGCGACCAGATTGAAGACCATATTTTGTGCCGCGATCAATGGCCAGATTAAATTCCGCATAACGACCCCGCCGAATCAGTTGGAAATCCCGTTCCCGTTTGCCCCAGGGTATATCCTTTCGTGCTATCAAAATCGGATTATAGGCGTTTAAAAAAGCTTCCCCAACAGATCGAACAAAAGCAAAGCTGTTCTCAAATCCGCCTCTATTCCAGTCATCAAAAAATATGCCCCCAACCCCCCTTGTTTCCTTCCTGTGCGGCAAGTAAAAGTACTCGTCACAAGTATTTTTCAACTCCGTATATATATCGCTGCCAAAGGGATCACAGGCTTCTTTAGCTACCAGATGCCAGTTTTTCACATCATCTAAAAAAGGGTAGTAAGGTGTCAGATCAAAACCGCCCCCAAAAAACCAGGACGCGGGTTCAGTATTGACAAGAAAAAAACGCAAATTCATATGCGTGGTGGGTGCATATGGGTTGAGCGGATGAACAATCATCGATATGGCAGTAGCCTGGAATCCTTTTCCAGCAAAATGCGGATTGCGGTCTGTAGCTGCCGGCGGCAGAGAGTCTCCTAAACTATGGGAAAACTGAACGGCTGCCTTTTCGATCACCGGCCCGTCCGCCAAAGCCCTGGGGCGACTTAATCCACCACCGGGGTTGTCAATATTCTCTCGCGTGAATTGTTGCTGCCCGTCAATATTTTCAAGCGATAGACATATACGATCCTGTAAATCCATAAAATAATTTATTACATCAATGACTTGGGGGCTTTTCATAAAGTAATACCTAGGTTTTTTACAGACATAATATCTAATAACTTAACCTGATTTCAAACGAAACAGGGCAGCAGGGTGCTTCCGTGTAACCTGGCGCAATCTGAATCTTTCATCCAGCAGCGAAAAATCACGCGTGAGCGTTAGTAAACGAGCATGATTGTACACTAAACCCAATGTTTACATCGCGAGGCTTCGCGGCCTGATCAGACATTAATCCTTATATAGCGCAGCTCGGTTGGTGATGGCTCTGACAAACGGGCCACTCGAATCCTTTTCAGGATGCTATTCAGATAAATACCGAATCTCGCATGCAATAAAAATAAAGCCGAGTAAACTACAGCAATTATTTGTATCCAGGTATTGTAGAGGTAAATAATGGATTTAGCATTCAGTGACCAGGACAGGGCATTTCAAGACGAAGTCAGGGAGTGGCTTGATGTCAACTGGCCGGCGGAGATGAGAGAGCGGACGGGCAAAAGTGCGATGAGGCGCTTGAACAAGCTGGATCACGTGTCCTGGCAACAGGCATTAGCAAAAAAGGGCTGGGCAACGGCTAACTGGCCAGATGAATACGAAGGGCTAAGTTTTACACCTAATCAGAACTATATATTCGATCTCGAAACAGCACGGGTCGGTGCACCTCGAATAATACCTTTCGGTATCCGAATGGTGGCACCGGTCATTATGAAATTCGGTACAGAAAAGCAGAAAAAGCGATTTTTGCCCGATATACAACATACAAACGTTTGGTGGTGTCAGGGCTATTCAGAGCCGGGTTCTGGCTCGGATCTGGCTTCAGTAAGCACCAAAGCTGAAGATAGAGGTGATCATTATCTGGTCAACGGCACGAAAACCTGGACCACTATGGCCCAATATGCAGACTGGATATTTTGCCTTGTCAGAACCAGTAATGAGGATATTCCGCAAAAAGGTATCAGTTTTTTGCTGATAGATATGAAAACGCCGGGTATAGAAGTTAAACCTATTATTACCCTGGATCAGCCGCCAGAAGGGCACCAGGAGATTAACAGTGTGTATTTTACTGATGTGAAAGTGCCCAAGGAAAATCTCATTGGTGAAGAGGGCAAAGGTTGGACCTGTGCAAAATATTTACTCGAATTTGAGCGGGGAAGTGCATACTCACCTGACTTAAAAGGCGCCATTAACACCCTGAAGATGATTGCTGCTATGGAATCCAATGCAGAGGGCGGGTTATTGTCTGATCAGCAGGAAATAACCAACAAGATCAGTGATATAGAGGTGCAAGTTCTGGCGTTGGAATTTACTGAATATCGTATTCTTGGCGCGTTGGCCGCAGGCCAAAATGTTGGTCCCGAGTCATCTTTGCTTAAAACAAGAGGGACCGAGTTACAACAACTCATTACCGAATTAGCCATGGAACTGTGCGGCATTTATGCGCTTCCACTGGATATGTCTGAGCCCGGGCCGGGGGATAATTTCCAGTGCGCAGGGCCTGAGTACGCTAATGGTGCTACACAGCTTTATTTTAATGTGCGTAAAGTGTCTATCTTTGCCGGTTCAAATGAAATACAACGCAATATCATGGCCAAATTAGTATTGGGATTGTGATTTCACCTTACTCCTTGGCCAACAAGAACAACTTGCACGGTTTGTAAAAGAATAATTAAATCTAATAGCAGGTTCTGGTTCTTTATATAGTACAAGTCGTATTGCAGTTTCTCTTTACTATCTTCCACTGATCCACCGTAGGGGTAGCACAGTTGCGCCCAACCCGTTAAACCGGGCTTTAAATGGTGCCGGTGGGCATAATAATCTATATCTTCGCACAGACGAGCGACGAACTCTGGCCGTTCCGGACGCGGGCCTACAAAACTCATATCACCTTTAAGAATGTTCAGGATTTGCGGTAACTCGTCTATTCTGGTCCTGCGCAGAAAGTTACCGATGCGGGTAATACGAGGGTCATTTTCTGCAGTCCACTGAACTTTGCCATCTTTTTCTGCATCAATATTCATACTGCGAAACTTAAACAGATTGAAATTCACGCCATTTTTGCCTACTCGAACCTGCCGGTAAAATACCGGTTTACTGAATCCACTACCTACCCATAACATCAAGCCAGTAATCAGCATAATCGGCCAGGAAACCGTTAGAAGCATAATACTGGCCAGCAAGTCAAATCCGCGCTTGGTTTGCGCACGAAAGGTGTTGTGTATAAAGCCTTCAGAAAACACCATCCACGATGGGCGCAGCAGTTCAATGTCCAACTTTCCGGCCTCACGTTCAATAAAACCCTGCACATCACACACATTTATGCCCTTGAGTCGACACTCGAACAGATCATCCAGGGGCAGACCACTGCCAGCACTTTGGGTACTGCGCCTACGCTCATCCAGTGCAACTACAATTTCATCTACATTTTGTTGTAGACAATAATCTACCAAAGAGCCCTCTATAGAAAATACTCGTTGAGCAGGGTCCAGCAAATTGCTTGATCCTTTCATCTGAAGAAATCCCAGTAACACAAAACCTCTGCGATCGTATTCTCGACGCATACGAAGTGATATTTTTTGAGCCTGATTCTCTGTACCTAGTATAAGTACACATTTTTTAAGGGAATCTTTGTCGGTAATAGATATAACTATCCAGCGAAATAGGGTAGTAGAAAGAAAAGCGAACACCGTGCATATGGTCAATACGCCACGACCAAGGCTTATCAACGGGATGAAGTAAGCAATGACGGCAATTCCCATAGTCGCTATGAGAAATATAGCAACGGCTGTTCGTAGCAGCATGCCGCTGAAGCCTTCGCGAATGCGCGACTCGTATACACCCATTGAGATCATACTGATTACTACAACCAGCGCATAAATCAGACTGCTAGCCATAACCGAACGGTTTTCGGAGGGCAGCATCCAAAGCTCGGAGTAAACCGCGAAATATACACAGGCTACAACAATGCAGTACTCAGCAAGCGCCATAAGTAAATAAGGCGTATGCACGTAGTTCCGAAATATCCGGATATGTGAAGACCCGCCCATATTACTTTGAAATTTTCCTAACTGCACTGACCTGTGTAGTATCCAGCATCTATGCGCTCGGTGTCTAGATAACTGACTGCTACACGGCTCGAGGAAACGTTTATTTTGATAGTTTTTTGTAAACAGATACTTGTAACAATGCATAGCACACCATTGCGTATAATCTATATTATGTTAAATAGTTTTTAGTGCTGATACTAAGCCATCGAAAGCAGATATTGTCCTTCTAGTTTACATTTACAAAATATATGCAATTTATGGGATATATTTCACCAATGCAGCACCGGAAATCTCTATAATCGATTCCTCTTTACTTCATTATTATAATCCCACCTGACACACAGGGACTTTTTATCAGGCATGAACATATCTCATTTACGACGGCTTGAGGCCGAAAGTATTCAAATCTTCCGCGAAGTTGCGGCAGAGTGTGAAAACCCGGTTTTTTTGTATTCTATCGGCAAAGATTCGTCAGTGATGCTCGAATTAGCACTGAAAGCTTTTTATCCAGCTCCTCTACCCTTTCCCGTTCTACATGTGGACACTACCTGGAAATTTCGCGAAATGATCGAATTTCGCGAACATGTTGCCCAAAAGTACAGTTTGGATATGCGTGTTCACATCAATCCCGATGGCATTGAACAAAATATTGGACCCATTACCCACGGATCCGCGGTACATACCGATGTTATGAAAACCCAAGGCTTGAAACAGGCACTGGATTATTATCAATTTGATGCAGCTTTTGGAGGCGCACGCCGGGATGAAGAAAAATCTCGGGCTAAAGAACGAGTATTTTCTTTTCGCACTGACAAACACAGCTGGGACCCAAAAAATCAGCGGCCAGAGCTATGGTCCATTTACAATACACGTATAAAGAAAGGAGAATCGATTCGTGTCTTTCCACTGTCCAATTGGACAGAACTCGATATATGGCAATACATCAAACTTGAGAATATCGAGTTGGTATCGCTCTACTTTGCCAAAAAACGACCTGTTGTTGAACGAGATGGCATGTTAATTATGGTCGATGATGAGCGTTTTCAACTGGCTGATGGCGAAAAGGTCCAAAATAGGAAAGTACGTTTTAGGACACTAGGATGCTACCCCTTAACTGCAGCTATTGATTCAGATGCCGAAGACTTGAACAGTGTAATACAGGAAATGCTGGTCGCTAGGACCTCAGAACGCGAGGGGCGTTTAATCGATACCGATTCAAGTGCCTCTATGGAGAAGAAAAAACAGGAAGGTTACTTTTAATGGCTGCCACAGATCAGTATGAGAAAAAACAGCAGTCTTCTGCAGAACTGGATAGTTATGTCGAAGCACAGGAAAACAAATCGTTATTGAGATTCATCACATGTGGCAGCGTTGATGATGGGAAATCCACCTTAATCGGCAGACTCTTATATGATTCTAAATTATTGTATGAAGACCAGGTAGAGTCACTAAAAGCAGAATCCAAAAGGATCGGCACCCAGGGTGATGAGATCGATTTTGCCCTGCTTGTAGATGGATTAGCTGCTGAAAGAGAACAAGGCATCACCATTGATGTGGCCTACCGTTTTTTTTCGACTGAGCACCGCAAATATATCGTTGCAGATACACCAGGACATGTTCAGTATACAAGAAATATGGCTACCGGCGCTTCCACTGCGGATGCGGCGGTGATTCTGGTCGACGCACGGCACGGTTTACAAACACAAACCTACCGACACAGCTTTATCGTATCTTTGCTGGGGATCAAGCACGTTATAATCGCCATTAATAAAATGGATTTAGTTAATTACGATGAGTCGGTATTTAACGAAATTCGTGCCGACTACGAAACGTTTTCTGACAAACTGGCTTTTAAAGAAATAACCTATCTGCCTATTTCTGCTCTAAAAGGCGATAATATTACTGAGTCATCTACCAATATGGCATGGCACAAGGGTGCTGCGTTGCTGCCTTTGCTTGATAAAATAGACTGTGCAGAAGAAGATCTTAGTCTGGGTTTTAGAATGCCAGTGCAATTGGTGAACCGCCCTAACCTGGATTTCCGCGGCTTTTGTGGCACCATATCCAGCGGTGAAGTTTCTGTGGGCGATGAAGTTGTTGTCTTGCCAAATATCAGCGCAAGCAAAATCAGCAATATCATTTGCGGCCGCAATAACGTTTCCACAGCATGCGCAGGCGAAGCAATTACGCTTGAGCTCGAGGATGAGGTCGATTGTTCTCGTGGCAATATGATTACTGCGAAAAATGCACGCTGCGAAATCAGTGATCAATTTCAGGTCAATGTAATCTGGATGAGTGAATCTCCCCTACTGCCTGGCCGCTCTTATTTCATAAAAACTGGAACCCAGACACTGGCTGGCGTTTTTACAGCGCTTAAACACAAGGTGAATGTCAATACACTGGAGAATGAGCCAGCATCTTCGTTAGAACTCAACGAGGTTGGGATAGTTAATCTGGGGTTGGATAAACCCATAGCATACGAAGTCTACGACAAGAGTCGCGACCTGGGCTCCTTTGTTATAATCGACCGCATCACCAACGAAACTATTGGGGCTGGAATGATAAATTTCAGCCTACGTCGCGCCGGAAATATACACTGGCACACCCCTGATATTGATGCCGCCGCGCGCGCACTGATTAAACAACAGCGCCCTGCTGCACTCTGGTTTACCGGGTTATCAGGTTCGGGCAAGTCAACTGTTGCCAACCTTCTGGAAAAGAAACTTCACGCTCGAGGTAAACATACCTATACCTTGGATGGCGATAACGTAAGACATGGCCTCACAAAAGACCTGGGATTTACAGATGCTGACCGAGTTGAAAATATTCGGCGTGTTGGCGAAGTCTCGAAATTAATGATTGATGCCGGCCTGTTGGTGCTTAGTGCGTTTATTTCCCCCTTTCGCAGCGAACGTCAGTTAGCTCGTGAGCTGCTGAATGCAGACCAATTTATAGAAATTTACGTTAAAGCAAGCGTTGAAACCTGTGAAAAGCGTGATCCAAAAGGTCTTTATGCAAAGGCCCGGCGTGGTGAGATCAAACATTTTACCGGTATAGATTCAGGCTATGAAGAACCCGCGAATGCAGAATTAATACTTGATACAGACAAATATTCTGCAGAACAATGCGCGGAGCAAATCATCGTTTATCTTGAACAACAAGGTTTTTTGAATGCTGATGACTAATCAAACCATGATTTAAGCACTATTTTCGACAGTTCCTGAACACTCCAGAGGCAGTACCATGGAACTGTCGAAATACAGCATTTGATAGCTATTCGACAGATCTCAAAGTCCGAACTAGGCTAAGTCTATAGCTGACTAAAACAGATTCTTCCATGAAACTTCACAAAGCTCGATATTTGTTGCTGCCTTTTTACCTTTTTACGCTTGCGGCGTGTGAAGATAAATTTAGCAAATTGAGTGATGCAGAATTACAGCAGAATATATTTGACTGTAATTCAACACTCGAACCTAGCCCCGGGAAGGCAGTTAGTTGCGGAAATTTCATGAAGGAATGTGAGCGCAGGCGAAATGAAGGCCGATTTGTCTGCTAAAAACGTACTCCTCTATATCAATGCATTTTGGATTCTTTCATTACAGCCGCTTGAATCACTTTGGGCCCAAGGGGCGTTGGGTATCCAGTTTGGCGCGGCCATAGATATTCACCTGATTTCTGAACCCCTAGAGGTGGTTACCGCACAATATGCACCACAACCACCCCCTGGCATTTCGTACACTCTACGGCCTCATGCACCAGCACACCTTCGTGATCAGTGGTTTACCCTCATCCCGAAAGTCGTTCCACGTATTCTCCAGGAACGTACTGTTGGCTACCAGGTTCAAATTAATGAGCAATTACAGGCCATACGACTCGTTGCGAGAGTACAGCTAGAACAAAATTGTAATGAACTCACTCCGGCCCTAACGGGTATTCTGGATAAAAAATATTCAACTGTCGAAGCCATAGCTAGGCGACCAAACTATGCCCATCACGGCCAATTTGAATCAGATGCCATGCGCATAGATCTACACTGTTCTGATAGCAATAGGTTTCTACTACTTGAATACAGTGATCCGGTGGCTGTGATGAATTGGTTCAACTATCAAGCATCGGAAATCAACACATGGACAGCAGAACAAAAGCGTAAAAAGAATCTCAGGATAGCGCAATCAATATCTATGGGTAATCCTAAGAAACTACTGGGCGGCTATACCATTCTCTTCGACAACCCTATATTGGGCCTAAAATCCTTTGAAGCAGACCAAGCAACCAAATTGCCATCTAGTCTGGTTGAGACGCAAGTTAAGGTTGAAATAGCTGCCGACGAATACCGAGTCCTACTATCACCTGATTCAAAGCCATACAAAATAACAGGTATATACCGCTTCGAATCACAAATTGAAGCTATTGAAAAAATGAGGGAAATTTTCGAAGCCCTCAGCGAAAAATACGGCAAAGCACTAAAGAATCGCCCGAGGCACAAAATATTTAATGTCAGTTCCGACTACATCGTTGAGAGATTTATACCACCTGCGTCTTTTGAACTAACATTTATCCAACGTGAAGGTATCAGATTACAGCGCAAACGAAAACAAGCGGCAACAGAACTAAAACAAAACCAGGAAGCCGCCAGATTATTGTCGGCTCAGAAAAAGGCAGAAATGGAAGCCAGGATAGCCAAGGATCGCAAGGATGAGGAGCAGCGTAGATGGAACGAATCAACAATGGGTTTATAACAGATCGTAGATCTGGTGAGGAACGACGCAAGTTACATGTTAGACCGTTAGCAAACAGATTGTTCGTAGATGTGCGTCGAAAAGAAAGGCGTGCCCTACTACAACAGGCCTGCATGTGGGAGAAAATCCAGATAAAAAGTAACTTTCCTCACAGTTAAGCTCTGATTATCCGCCTGAAACCTTTTCTATTTCAGATAATGACCTAAATCCATGTTCGTTGAGAGAACGATTCGCCTCTCCATAAATTGGCCCGAGACAGTCCAGAACATATCTTGCAAAGAGATTCTGCACTATTTCTATCGATGCATTGTCCATCCGTAAGGAGCGGCATGAAGCCACAAATGCTTTGGAAACGCTAATAGGAGCGATGGGTAATCCATGAGCGCCTATCAGACTACCTGTTGCGTCAGCGACACGCTCAGCAATAATTGTCAGTACACCACTGAAATGAGAATAGGTTTTTTGCGCCATATCATCTACTAGCTGCTGAAGATTACTCGGTACGCCACTACGACCTTCAGCCACTTTGCTGTTTTCACCCGAAAACCAGGCGACTCTATATCGATCCAGTGTTCGACTAAAATTTTTCAGTAAACCAGATTTCCGAAAACGTAATTCACGCATTAAGTCAAAGCACCGACGACGTTGTTCATCTTCTTCAGTATTGTGGGCCAACTCAAACAAACTCTCTTCAATATTTGAATAGAAACCATCCATCAGCCCGAGAATTTGTGTCGTCGCGCAATAATGCACTCTGTTGAGCACATCCAGATGCGTGCTGTGGTCACTGTTACTCATATTGATAGCCTCTCCCAAGAACCCAATAAGCTTGATAGGAATTGTATGTCTATCTAAAAGTATAGGCAGTGATTTGATAAGCGTTTACGATGAGATATAAGTCCCATTTTATGAGTTTGTTAGCGATATGTAAGGGTAATTTACACATTGACCAATAAAGTGTAAGTTATTGAATTATATAAATATTATTCTAGCGTTGATTTTTCCTGGTTGAGTATGTGCGTCGATTGATAGCTGTCGAACTTGGATTCGCTCTTTTTTCTCAAGCTGCTCCAGCCAACGAATAACATCATTAAAAACCTGATCCTGTAAAACAACACTGACCCCACCAGCCCCTTCTTCCTGAAAACGTAATAATGTAATAGCTGAGGTCCTGGCAGAGCGGGATATAACCGCCAAAAGGGAATCTTTGCCAGTATTCTTCAAATCACCAGAAGTGGCCAATTTACGCGCTTCAGGCTCATTTAGCTTTATCCACTCCAGTAAGGCCTGTGAGTTTTGATACCTGTGAGTTTCTGCCTGGGCCCAGGTGGATAAAGGCATCCATAAAAAGACGAAAAACAACAAAAACAGACTAACAATCCCTGCCAGTAAGGCATTTCGCTGATCTCTGCTCTCCAGGGCAGCATACCAACGCCCGGGTGTCGAGGACTTAATTTCTTTGGTGATAGAATCAAATAACATCATTAAGATTTCAATAATAAGCGTGCGCTTACCAACTCCCCTTTTTGCTCTGCTGTGCGTATCTCCACATTAAAACCGTTATTTATCAGTGCTTTTTTGATGCTCTCGAGCATTTCGAAATCGGCTACCAAAATTTGAGTTGTTAGTTCGCCCCGAGTGTTATTAAAACTTAAATTTTCGAGTTTGGGTTTGCTTACCTGAGTACCCAGAATTTTTGAAAGCCGACCAAGAATGTTCAGGAAGCCGGCCTGCTCATTATTGCCCTTGCCTAAATGAGCAGCCATCCGACGCTGTAGTCCCGCAGCTGTGACACGGCGATCAGACTTAAAAATATCTTTATAGAGCAACACAGACTCATTTGTTAGCTTATCTGCCTTGTATCCAATCCAAACAGATTTAGCGGTTTCAGTAAGCAGTAGTAATCCACACAATATCAATGCCATTGCCGCTACCGGACGCCATTTGTACCAATTTTTATTAACGGCTCTGGCCGGCCGGTATTGTCCCTGTAACAGATTAATTGCTGGTAATTCCCCTGAACCAGCATTTTTAGTCCTCTCTATTACTTTTTGAATCAAATATTCAGATTCACTCAAAGCATGCATGTCGTGCTCTACCCAGTGAAGGTTTACGCCGCAAATTGTTTCCAATTGAGTCCGCTCAAGCACTGATAAATTACCACCATGCAAGTGCACATTCAGCTCAAAAGAAGGCTGTTCATCAATACGATCTTGAGCCTCACCATCTTCAGTTTCTTTAATAGGATATTGTTCTGTAAGGTGTGCCGCCAGAATCGATTGTAGTGCAGTCATATCAGTGCTCATTATAAGGTCCGCTCCGCGCAGCATAACCTCACGCTCACCAATATAAATATGCAGCTCTTGTGGAACATTCGGAAAGGCGTCTGCATCTAACATTAGCAAGCCTGGAACTGCATCCGAAGCACTTATTATGTTAAGCCAACTATCGATTAAGTCTTTGGATACAATGCTGCAGTCAACCGGCTTACCGCGCTCAATAATACCGTGGGCGATATGTACGTTATCAATATCTTCCGCAACAAATTCTTCAACGACATATGGCAGGGCTTTCTGAATCTGCCCCCGACTTCTACCCGGCACACTAACCTGCATAGACAGTACATCGGTACTGGATACCAAAACTGTAACGTTGCTCGGGTCACTGGTCCATTCACCAAGTGCCCCAACCTTCTCAATCATTAATTGTTGGCTACCCGATCCGGCACTATCCAGGATTCCCGAATCGGTAAATACATACCAATTGAAAAGCTCTACTGGTTGAAATTTTTGGGTACGAATTCTAAGTATTAGTTTCGGCATCAGTTTCACGTTGCCTAACGGCAAACCTTCTAGAGTAATCTCGGCTTAATATTGATAGAGTGCCAGTTTCTAAATCGCGATGTATTAGGCTTGTTAGCTCCATGCGACTGCCGTGGATATCAACGCGCACCTGCACTTCAAAGTAATCACTGCGTACCGTCAAACTCCCAGCACTGGTATCAAAGGCAGCAATTTCTTTCTGGACCTCTGAAACACTGGTAAAATCACGTCCAGCCTCTACCAACGAATACGCCACTGATTCTGTCATTTTGTTTGTGACAGACTGCAAAGTCGCTGCGCTGGCAGTGTTGATATTAATACGGAAATCAGTATTTGGCAAAACGGCTACATGCGGCAGAATAGTCTGGTAAGACTCATTATCAATCATTTTCAGGAGCCTTAGCTCAGAAATATGTTGTGCAGGTTGATTGGCTGCTCGATACGGAGGGTCTGAGGACAGGTAATCGGAGTCCTCGGCACCATATCCGGCCCGGGTAGAATCACTATCAATCCAATCCCGCCATACATCGGCGATCTGGATATCTACGTTGAGTGCTGCAAAAAGCCGCTTCAAACTGGCCACTTTAGATTCAGTATTTTCGCCGTTTAAACTGTTTAGGTTAAAGCGCCCACGCAGATCTACTATCGATATTTCCATCCAGCCATCACCTTGCTCCAGGGTCAAGGGTTCACTGGTCTGCGCCCAAGCCTCAAGCAGCGAATCGTGTTTAGTATTGCTACTACTTTCTTCCTTCCAGTCCTTATAAAGTATCTGGCGTGCAAAAACTTCACCACCTTTTGCATAACCCATTGCCCGATCGGAATTAAGCATCTGCCCTGCTTTTGCCAAAACCAGTGATTGGTGGACCATTAGGTGATAAACCAGCGCGGTCAAAAGCGCTACGATAAGCAACACAGTAATCAGTGCAACACCTGCCTGTGGTTTAACGTTAGGGTGTACTCTATCTGTCGCTCTCGAATTTCTGGTTGTCGACATCCTATCCATTCTATGTTCCTAAAGACTCAAGCTCTGGCGCTTCCGGCGTTACTGCCCAGATCCGGTTGAGCTCACCCAGCGGCGCTACCTCAATATTGAGACGTAATGCACTTAGGGTGTTAGCATCACTCTGCTCTGAATTACCCGCCACTGGCCAAAAACTGTATTCGGCTCCCGTGCTATCAATGGCAAGAAATTCAGCCGAAGATACATTGGTCAGCAATGTCTGTATCACCGGTTCAGTTTCATCAGCTCTATCCAACACCTGCCAGTAATACCGATACAAAGTTTCTTCCTCGACTATATATGCGACACGTTGTAGGGTGCTGCGTGCCCGCAGCAAAGGGTTTCTCCAGCCTTGCCGGGAAAACTCAATAAGAAACTGCTCACCAATTTTTGTGCTGGCCTGCAACTCGCCACTTTCATCCCTTATCGAGCGTTGCGTTAATTGACCAAAATCCCGTTCAAATATTTGCATGGCTTGCTGAATTTCCATCAGGCGCTCACCATGCTTCACGGTTTTCTTATCAAGTATAATTATCCGGCTGACCAGTTGGCTGGTCATTACACCCAGCATGGCAAATATAGCCATCGCGACCAGCATTTCAAGCAGAGTAAAACCCCTGTTAGGAAAACGGTTAATAGCTCACTCCCTAGTATCGACCAAGGAAACTAACATATGAATCAAGTGGCCCTATCTCCTCACCATTATCAATTAAATACACACTTACCTCCAGACGATGCACCCAGGGGTTGTTCGTACTGATTGTTGTACTTTCTATGCGCCACTCTCTGCTTGCCATAATCTGGTTTTGCGACCGCGTATTTTCCAGCAAAGCTTTCTGAGATTTCTGATTTTCAATATATGCAATAGTTGCTGCATCTAACGCCAGCCAGTGCGCAATTACTCTCCTTTCAAGGGACTGTAGCTGATAAATGGAATCGCTGGTTCGGATATAGATCGTGGTAGAGACAATGGAGAATATTGCCAGTGAAACAAGAATCTCCACCAGTGTGAAGCCATTCCTAGCACTATGTCTTATTCCCGGTCGCCTACACTGACAAACAGACAGAGATTCCATCGTCCATTTAGTCATTGGGAATTTGCTCTGCTTTCACTCGCTCAAGTCCATCGCTATAAACCACCCATTTTGCCAAATTTTCGTTTACTTGCAGGGACAATTTAAACGCTGTCAATTCTCCGTCAGAAAAAACTACAATATCCGGCAGTTCAGCATTCTCATCTTCAATGGAATCGAAAATATCTGGATCATCTATATCTACAGCTTCACCAGAATCATGTACATGAACTTCTATACCATCAGGGAGCATTCGGGTACGAAATGCCCTTTTTTCAGAGATTTTCCAGGTAGCAAGAACTGGGTCGAAGCTAGCAAAACTATAATCAAACTCAGTGATATAAACGCCCCATTCTTCATTGGTTTGAGTCGCTTCGGAGCGAACCAGCTCAATGAGCAATGCCAGGCGTTGGGCCTCTGTCTTAATACCGATATTTCTATCCGCTCCAGTAAAGCCGAACACAATTGCGCTGGTCATTACCAAAACTATTGACATGACTACCAGAATTTCAAGAAGTGTAAATCCTCGCGAACGACCAATGGCGACCTTACCTGTGAATAACACACTCCTCATATAAGCAGCCTACTTACAGATCCTCGTAGAACACATCTGCATTGATGCCCTCCCCGCCCTCAGTGCCATCAGCACCTAACGAATACAATTCATAATCAGATCCACCTTGTACATAGACGTAGGGGTTCTTCCATGGATCTACAGGTTCCTTTTTCTTCCTCAGATAACCGCCTGGATTATAGTTTTTCGGTTCAGGGAATCCCCCTGGACGACTGATCAGAGCAGCCAGGCCCTGGTCAGTCGAGGGGTACTGAAAATTATCAAGTTTGTACAACTCAAGTGCATTACCTAAGCCCTGTAAATCTGTTTGCACCGCAGTAGCTCGCGCTTGATCATCCCTGCCAACTACATTGGGTAATATCAACGCACCCAGAATGCCAATGATCACTACCACGATCATTATTTCAATCAGTGTAAAGCCCGTTATTTTGCCGGTCCGGGAACAAGAATAGCTTTTGCTAGAGCGTACAGTCATTTTTTAACCTAAAAGTTCATTCATATTTAATATTGGCAGCAATACGGCTAAAACGATGACCATGACCGTTGCACCCATAAAAAGCAGCATAAAAGGCTCAAACAGCTTTACCAACGTGCCGACCAGGCGTTCAAGCTCCTTTTGCTGATAACTAGATACCTTAGACAACATAGTATCCAGCTCTCCGCTGGATTCCCCACTGGCTACCATGTGCAACATCATTGGTGGAAAGTAACCAGCGGTACCCAGCGACGCCCTCAGACTGGAGCCTTCACTCACATGTTGGGTTGCGACTCCCAGCCGGTCTTTTAACCAGGTGTTGGTCACTACTTCTGCTGCAATTTGCATGGCTTCAACCAAAGGTACACTACTCGCAACGAGTATACTTAGCGTGCTGGAATATCTGGCGGTATTACTACCGCGGACGATTTTTCCAATAAAGGGCAATTCCAACTTACGTTTGTCCCATGACAGACGAATATTTTCCAAGGAAAGAAAATACCGAGCTGCAAAAATGGCAATAGCAAACAGAATGATCATTGCCCATATGTATGACTGCACAAATTCGCTTAGCGAAATCAGGCCCTTGGTCAGCCCAGGCAGTTCCTGTCCGCTATTTTCAAACACACCAACAATATCCGGTACGATATATACAAGTAAAAAGCCCACAATCGCTATTGCTAAAACCAGTAATATAACCGGATACAACATGGCCATCTCGACATTGCGGCGGGATTCAAAACGTTGTTCCGTATAGTCCGCAAGGTTATCAAAAACTTTGTCGAGATACCCTGATTGCTCTCCCGCAGCTATCGTTGAGCGAAACATATCACCAAATGTATGGGGGTACTCAGCCATGCTCTGGGCCAAGGTATGCCCTTCAAGTACACGGGTTCGCACCGCCATTATCAAGTTACTGATATGTCGTTTTTCAGTTTGCTGGGCAACAGCGCCTAACGCTTCCTCTAGTGGAAGTCCCGCCGCTAGCAGTGTGGACATTTGGCGCGTAAAAAGCGCTAACTCCAGAGGGTTCATCCCACGGGGGCGGAATAGATTCATCTGATCGCGATCTTTTTGATCATCGGCAGCGGGTTTGACGGACAAAGGTGCCAAGCCCATATCTCTCAGTAGCTGACGGACCTGACGCCCACTATCAGATTCGAGCATACCTTTTTTCTGGCGCCCCTTAAGATCAAGTGCTATGTATTCGTAGGCGGCCAATTTATTTCTGCTTCGGCAGGACAAATAAGTTAACAACTATTACGTAGGCTACGCTTGCACAAGCAAGGCTTTCAAACCTGTAGAGATTATTCTTCAAGTGTCACCCTTAATACTTCCTGGACCGTAGTTGTCCCATCAAGGACGCGCTGGCGACCATCTTCACGAATACTTGAAGAATGCGCCCGTGCATGTTTAGTCAACTCTCGCTCAGATGCTTGATCGTGAATCAATTGCCTAAAACCATCATCCACACCAATAATTTCATAAATACCGGTTCTCCCCCGAAACCCGGAATTCGCGCATTTATCACAACCTGTGGGCTCAAATATCTGTGGAGCCTGCTGAGGATCAATGTTAAGAAACTGACAGTCTATGTTGTCGGCAACAATCGCTTTTTTACAATCTTGGCACAATACCCGGACTAAACGCTGGGCAACCATGCCCACCAAACTGGAAGATAGCAGGAATGGCTCCATGCCCATATCAATCAACCGTGTTACAGCACCTACAGCACTGTTAGTATGCAAAGTCGACATAACCAGGTGCCCGGTAAGACTCGCCTGAACCGCAATTTCAGCTGTTTCCACATCGCGGATCTCACCAACCATTACTACATCGGGGTCCTGCCGTAGAATAGCCCTGAGCCCCCTGGCAAAGGTCATATCTGCCTTAGTATTCACCTGAGTCTGCCCTATTCCCGGCAAATTATATTCTATAGGGTCTTCAACGGTCAGAATATTGATCGTTTCGCCATCAAGCTCGGTAAGACTGGCATAAAGTGTGGTTGTTTTTCCTGAGCCGGTGGGGCCAGTAACCAACAAAATACCATGGGGCTTATGTACCAAACTTCTTAGTTTCTGCAATATATCATCACGCATGCCGAGCTTGTCTAAACGCAGCCTGCCTGCTTGTTTATCCAGCAACCTGAGTACCACTCGCTCACCATTACCGGTGGGCATGGTTGACACTCGAACATCAACTTCCCGTCCACCAATTTTGAGTGAAATTCGCCCATCCTGGGGTATGCGTTTTTCAGCAATATCTAATTTCGCCATTACTTTGATACGTGAAACTAATAATGAAGCTAATGCGCGTTTGGGGCGCACAATTTCACGCAATACACCATCGACACGGAACCGGACGACCAATTCCTTTTCAAAGGTCTCGATATGTATATCCGAGGCATCTTCCCTTATAGCTTCAGACAGCAAGGCGTTTATGAGTCGGATAATGGGCGCGTCATCTTCCTGCTCGAGCAAGTCTTCGGTTTCTGAAAATGACTCAGCCAGGCTAATCATCTCAAATTCGCCGCCCATATCTTCAACCATTTGTCGGGCATCTGTGGAATCACGAGAATACAAATGAGTGAGAACGTCTTCGAATTCGCTGCTACTAACTTGCTTAAAGAGGAAGTTAAACTTTGCAAAGCGCTGAAGTTCGGCATACAAGTGAATAGACAGTGGTTTTACACCCACTACAGTCAACCTGCCCTCCGCATCAGGCACTTCTGAGCTTATAATGACCGTATTTCTTCGTGCGAACGCAAAAGGAAGCAGTCGCGACTGTTCTTTTGCATCCTCAACATCCACTACTGCTTCGGTTTCTTCAGACGCTGCTAGAATGGTGCTCTCGCTCATAATCCCGAAATTCCTGTTTGGGCATGTATAACATCTGTAATATGCATGACATC
>JAHRWB010000047.1 GCA_019090385.1 Pseudomonadales bacterium
ATAAGAGACAGTACTTTGTCTGCCAGACGCTCAAACTCCTTTTTTAAGTGCTCACCGTTTTCTTTTAGTAGTTGTTCTTTTTCCAGAAAGGATTTTTTGTTCTCTTCAATTCGCGTAGATAATTCGGCATCTCGCTTTTCTAGATCCTGGTTGATCTTGCGAAGCTCCTGAAGCTCAACATCAACGTTGTCTATTTCTTTTTTTGCGTGGTCGCGCTCTACCGTGGCGATAGCCAATTCATTTGATAAAAGTTGGTGTTTGGTTTGTGCAGTATTTTGCGCTTTGTTTGCCGAGCTAGAGCGGGCTCGGGCGAGAAATATGGGCAACATCGATAGTGTGATTACTATACCGGCTATAAATGCCAGTAAAGCGCCTAATGCCGGATTATGCATTATTGATTGGAATACCTGATTCACGCTTTATCTCACCTCATTAGAAATGTCTTGTCGTAACATAATTCCACCCCAATTATGCGCTCACTGTTTTTTTGGAAGCGAATAACTCAACCTAAATAAGCGCTTTCTACTGTGCTAGTATGCCGTAACAGCTAATCATTCCAGAGTAGTAATGACAACTCAACAAATCCTTATAATTGATGATGACCCGGCCATGGGGCAAAGTGTTCGTGAATTACTGAGTCACTACGGATATGAAGCTGAGTATGCAAGCGAAGGTACGGTTGGTCTTTCCCGACTGACAGAAGAAGAGTTCGATGTATTAATACTGGATCTAAACATTCCCGATATGTCGGGTATAGAAGTCCTTACCCAGCTTAAGGCCCTCAAAAAAAGGGTTAAAACGATTGTCCTCAGTGGAGAATCTGAAGTTCAGGTGGTGACACCCGTATTACGTTTAGGGGCACATGATTATTTGTCCAAACCCTATCAGCCAGACCAACTGCTGGGAGCCGTGCGTAATGCGCTATCCCAGTTACAATTGGAACGCGAGAATGAAAAACTGCAGAATGAACGAGATATAACACGGAAACGCCATGAATTTCTACTCAACGCATCATCAGACCTAATCTACCTACTAGATGAAGGTGGCAATTTTACCTTCGTTAACAATCAGCTTGAGCAGGTTTTTGGCTACCGACAAAACCAACTTCTGGGTAAAAGCTGGCGAGAATTACTCAGTGTAGAAAAAGCCAACCTGCTGGAACATCATTTTAATGAGCGTCGTTCAGGCGAACGTTCAACCCAGGAGCTTGCTTTTGACTATATAAGTGCTGACGGGGATAAGCACTGCATTGAACTATCTGCAATGGGCGTATATGCCCTGAAAGAATCTGAATCTGCTGGATTTGAGGGTACCTATGGCATATTGAGAGATGTTACCCGTGCCAGAGAACTAGCCCAGGAACAGGAAAAAACTGAGGCTGACCGGGCTGCGATCGAATCCCAACTTCAGCAATCGGCCAAAATGGAAGCCATTGGACGATTGGCAGGTGGAATTGCACATGATTTTAATAACATACTCGCCACAATCATCGGGTACACAGAGCTTGCCATCGATGCAAGACAAGCCGAGAAAGCCGAAAAATATCTTGCTGAGGTCATGCAGGCCAGTAAACAAGCTCGCGATCTAATATCACAAATGCTTAGTTTCTCCCGCACAAGTAAGTGGAATGCTAAACAGTTGGATGTTGAGGATACACTCGCACAGGTATCGGGTATGTTGAGGGCAGCTATTCCTAGTAATATTCTGCTGCATTCTCATATAGCGACGGACCTTCCCCATATTTTTATTGATGCAAACCAGTTACAGCAAGTGGTTGTTAATCTCATTATTAACGCCTCGGGTGCTATAGAGGGTACTGGCAATATTAGGCTGCATGCCCATCGAGACAATATGTCCACACGATGTGCATCTTGCAGCGAATATTTTTCGGGTGCGTATCTAACACTTTCCGTTTCAGATACGGGTGATCAAATTCCAGCAGAATTGCATCAGAATATTTTTTGCAGTTTAGTCTCAAGTAGTAAGCCAGGGCGTACTAACGGCTTTGGTCTCTGGCAAGTACACCATATTCTGCATGAATATGGTGGTCATGTCAGTGTTCAAAACATGCCTGGAGAAGGTGCGCAGTTTAGTATTCATTTACCTGCTATAACGAAGGCCCAGAAGACTGCTACCAATATGTTACCCGGCAGCTCAACTATTGAAGTCGAAGGTAAAATACTGGTAGTTGATGAAGAAGTTTCTCTTTCAAAACTTATTGGTGAACTGTTAAGCAATGCAGGATATGACGTTGTACTGATAAACAGCAGTGTCGAAGCTTTAGACTTTATAGCGAGGAACCATGAGTATTTATCCTTGATAATTACCGATCAAGCCATGCCAAAAATATCCGGTATTCAGTTAGCCAATCAATCTAAATCTATCGCCCCCACAGTACCCATTGTAATTATGGCCGGGATTGAAGATGGGCAAACTTCACAGCTGCTTGCACAAGCCAGTATTGAGGCCGTACTCAATAAACCGTTCAATGTGGATGATCTGACAAATATTGTACGTGAGCTTGCTCACCGAAAGCTTACTGAAACTGGGTGATGCTATAGCAGATTTTATGCAGCTCAACTGTGATCCTGGAATACATACCTCTCGGAAACTCTTCTTCACCCCAAGTCAAACCTGGTATCACTAAAGATAGTTGTCAGTTATTGAATAATTTCAATGCGGAAATTTACAAGCTTGAATAAAGAGCTTCTATCAGTAGATCCGACCGTGTGGGGGTGTCTGATTCAGGCTGCATTTGATTCATAAGGTATGCAAAGCCAATTTTCTGAGCAGGATCGGCAAACCCCAATGAGCCCCCTGCTCCAGTATGCCCAAAGGAGCTGTTGTTGGGACCAAACCTACTTTCCGTATTAAGCATAAAGCCACGTCCCCTTCGCACAGACCGGCCCAACACACGATCCTTGTCCATCCCCCACTCCTCTACAGTAGCTTGCTCTATTGTTTCTGGGGTTATCACCGAAGTGTTTTGAAATATTCCGCCATTTGCTAACCCAGAATATATTTTGGACACGCCTTTGGCCGTAGCTTGACCATTTGCAGCGGGTATTTCTGCACATGGCCAAGCGTCTCCGGAAACATCCCGATAAGGTCCAATGACAGGGTTCATAAGCGATAATTTGTAAAGGGCATCCGGAACAGTCGCGGAACCTGGGTCTACAGGCTGGTTCCGGGCATGATTCGGACCAATCATTTCTGCAACTCTCTGCAATTCCGCTCTGGGTAAGCCGATATAGGCATCAGCCCGTAGTGGCGAGGCTATTTTTTGAGCAAATATTTGTCCTAAGGTTAAGGGTCTATCAAAGTCACTCTCGTGCATCAGTTTAACGCCCAGAGTTCGTTTTACCAACTCACCCGCTAGATAACCCCAAGTGATTGCATGATAACCACTTGACGTGCCAGGCTTCCACAATGGAGCCTGAGCTTCCAGTAACGAGACCATGCGTTTCCAGTCGTATAAGTCATCGACGACTAGCTTTTGTTCTACACCACATAAGCCACCTTGATGAGAAAGTAGTTGGCCAACCGTAAGTCCATCTTTAGCTGCCGTGAGTTCTGGCCAATACTTACTGACGGGTTCATTGTAATCCAGACACCCAGCTTCAACTGCGAGAGCAACAACTATGGATGCGAGACCTTTTGTGGTTGAATAAACATTGACGAGTGTATCTTCTGTCCAAGGGGCAGAACAATTACGATCTCGGTAGCCTCCCCACAGGTCAATAAGCAGCTGGTCATTGTGGTAGACACACAAACTCGCTCCTACATCAATGCCATGAATAAAATTTTCATGAAAAACATTGCGTACATGCTCCAACCCGGGCTTTACATAGCCTTGTATTGGAAAATCCTTGGACATAGCTACTCTAATCCCACCTGTATTTACTTCCGCTGCCTAAGCATATAGCCCGATAAAACAGGAATTGCTAAAATCGAGAGCTGGATAATTGCACATCAGCATTAGCCCAAACCGTATCGAATTTAATCTGTATTTCGCTGGCTTCATCCATTTTGCCCTGGGCCTCGAGGCTCTGAGCAAGCCCGAACATCGACCATCCGTTCCTGGGGTAAATTTCGAGATCCTTACGGTAAACTGCTTCGGCCAAATCAGCTTTATCGGCAAGTAAATAGGCAACGCCTAGAGATTGGCGTGTCGGATAATACCAAAAAGGTGGTTCAGTGTAGGGCAATTCATCTTGAACTTTTACCGCTTCACCAAACTGTTTAATCGCTTGGCCGAGTTCATTGCGTGCTACGGAGATTTCACCCGCTAACAAATTCTCGGCGATTTCCAGCAATCTAGAAGCAGGGTAATCTCGAGAATCCAAAAATACGACTTTTACAGAACTCTGTAGTGCCTGTAATTTGGCTAACTCTGACTGTGCGCTCGGTATATCACCAGTGCGACTGTATGCTACGCCTCGAGCATAGTGCCAAATAGCATTGGAGTAACTTAGATCAGCACGTGGCTGAGGTTCTGCTAACAAATCTTTCCAACGGCCAAACTGTGTGAGTGCAAGCAGTGGGATGGTATGAAAAAACTCTACTGTTGGATATTGATCTATTTGCTCTAATCTTATGTTCGCCGCAACTTTTCTAGCGGCAGCGATTGAAACTGTGGCGCGGCCTTCCATGCTGGATGCAGCCCACAAAAAATGTATGTTATGCGGATAATAGAGCGCCGGATAAAAGCCTTGAGCATTGCATTGAGCAATATATTGCTCATCCACGGCTGCTGCTCGTACGTTTGCCTCAGAAGCATCGTGATAACGGCCAACACGCCAGTATATATGCGCAGGCATATGCACCAGATGCCCTGACCCAGGCACCAGGTTTGCCAATGTATCCGCCGCTAACTCTGCCCGCTCAGGGCGATCAGAGGCCTCCACAGCATGAATATACAAATGTAGGGCTAAGGGATGATCTATTTCGACCGAAAGAATACGTTCCAACTTGGAAATTACATTGACCGTTTCAGATTTTGGCGTTCCATCATCCAACCAATAACTCCATGGCATAGTATTCATTAAAGATTCTGCGTATAACGCGGCGGCATCGTTGTCAGTGGGGTATTTGGCAGATAAGCCCTGCATCGCTTTTGCGTAAGATTTATCCAAAATACTACGATCGCTGGAAATGTCCCCATTGTAGCGTGCAGATAAAGCGTCTATATAATCTCTCTCTTTTTCGCTTGTATTTTCCTTTAGCGATACCGCTTTTTGAATCGCTGCGTAGGCCAAAACTCGCTCATTGTCCGACATGATCACGGAACCGTTGCTGGTTACGTTTATATTCGGACCCGTTGCTAAAGCTTCTCCCCAAAAACACATGGCACACTGGGGATCCAGTTTTTGTGCTGCCTTAAAAGAGCGTATAGATTCCGCGTGATTAAACCCAAATGCGAGGATAAGTCCCTGGTCAAAATAGCGCTGCACATCTGCATTTTTAGAGGTAATTGGCAGACTAAAGTGCCCCATATCACTAAACAAAGGTGCGCCCGATTTTTCAGCAAGTGCTTTATCCGCAATGCTGGTTAAACGTCCCGTATTGATGTCTTCAGGAACCGCAGGGACATTACCGTGTTCCCTGCCGTTTACATTAACTTTATCGCTGGATTCAGAACATCCAGACAGCATTATTATATTGGATATCACCGCCAATATAAGACATGGAATAACAATATTTTTCATTTCACCCCCTATTCCAAATATTCTCTTAAAGTACCTGACTAATAAATATTTCAGTGGTGGATCTCACCGCTTTCGCTTTATCCTCTGGAGTTACCACTACTTGAGTATCGTCTGGTTTGACTTTAAATAAAACCTCTCCTTTCTTAATAATCAAACCGTCGGTATCAATAAGCACTTTTTCGACAGTACCCGCAAAAGGTGCATATACAGTGTTGAACATTTTCATGACTTCGACCAGATACAAAGGATCTCCTTGCTCAAAGTGCTGCCCTTCAAGAATAAAGGCATCAGAATCAGGGGCTTCCCGGGCATAGAACATACCTCCACTCACTGCAACAATTTCGTCAGTTCGCGCTCCTGGAGGTGGTGCCAGTACTTTTTGAATATCCTTTTGCAGTTTGGCATCCAACAAATCCTGTGGAATATGCATACTCAAATCCGGATTTACTGTAAGTTCGAAAAATTTACTTGTTATACCCAGGTAGGGTATTGCCAGCAGAACATCCATACCTAACTGGTAGCCTGTATGAGTAGCTACAATTTTTTTCCACATGGTAGGTGTGTATTCTTTAGGGGCCATTTTCGAACGCAATATGGACTGCAATTTTTCCCAATCTTCAACATCCAGCTTTAGTGTGAGCTCGGTGTAAAATCCTAGCGCATCATCAATTAACTCACGGTCGTGATCCCAGATCTGATGCAAAGCTGCATCTTTTTCATGGAAATCCATATCAAGATAATGATATGTCTCCGCCAGAATGACCACAGGGTTGCGCATCCAACGAGGTTGTTCTGGAAAGCCCGCAAAGTCTGACTTATGTAATGCCAACCATCCCGAGAGCATATGTGCATGTTGAAATAACTTCAATATGGGCCGCGTGATGAGACTACGTTTGCGTTCAATCACCTGTTCCGTTGCACCTGCTTGTGGCTTTGAAGTGCCGCAATTACTAACTGCTGACTTTAGCATGCTATTGTATGCCTGCTCGATATCAAGCATATCAGCACTTTTTTTCAACAAACCAACTGCTGTTAAATATGGCAATATGAAGGCTGTGGTAGGCCGCGCATTAACACCATTACCTAACAACCAACTAACCAGACCGTAATGAAATTCATGGTTGGTCTCCAAATTTACACCAGATATTCTTGTTCTTCTAAGAATTTCCGCCATGTGTAAAAAAGCATTTTCGCGACTAGCCCCTATCGTTAGCAACAGTGCTATA
>JAHRWB010000048.1 GCA_019090385.1 Pseudomonadales bacterium
CCGAGATCTACACGAGCCTTATCGTCGGCAGCGTCAGATGTGTATAAGAGACAGAGGCAACTCTGTCTGTGGAGTATCGCTCGATAGCCCTGGATATTCGCCGATTGCATGGTGATAACATGCTTTGGTTGGGGCCTGTTAGACCTGATGCTGAGATTCTAAAAAAATGCATGGTTCGGCAAAAATTTTATGGTGTTCTGTTGAATGAACTGCTGCCGAAGGAGCCTTCAGCTAATAAAGAGCCTTCAGCGGTTTTTGATAAAGAGCCTTCAGCTAGTAAAGAGCCTTCAGCTAGTAAAGAGCCTTCAGCTAGTAAAGAGCCTTCAGCTGCTTTTGATAAACAGCCCTCAGCTGCTTTTATTAAAGAACCGTTGGCTACCATGAATACCAGAGCTGAAATGCTTCCGTTACCATCAGGTTCTATGCATGCAGTGGTTATGCACCATGCAATAGATTGTTCTGGGGACGCCAGAGCAGCTATCAGGGAGGTTTTCAGAGTATTGGCTCCAGGAGGGCGACTTTTATTGATCGGGTTTAATCCGCTAAGCACATGGGGTTTGAGGTACCTGTACGCGCGTGTTTATGAAGATGCTTTTAGTGGCTTGCATTTTGTTAATTCCTATAGAGTGATAGATTGGTTGAAGGTACTGGGTTTAGTAATTGAGCAGAAGCCAGAATATTTGATGTATCGGTTGCCGTTCGAAAACAGCTTTATAAACTCGGAGCGCTGGAATAAGGTGAATAAACGCATTGGCCCTATGCGCACACCCATGGGGGGCGTTTATTCTTTGTTAGCCAGGAAAACATCAAATGCTAGTCTCCCGTTAGGTCCAGCGATAGAAAACCGTGTGATAGGCGCAAAGTTTTTGCCCCAGCATTTTAACCCGCAAAGGGGCAGTTGAGTTTGTCTATAAAACAGCTCTAGGCTGTTTATCAAAAGCAGCTGAAGGCTGTTTATAAGAGCAGCTCAAGGCTGTGAGTAATATGCAGTACCAACAAAGTTTATTCGTTATAACGTAGTAATTAAGGATACTGAATTGAGTCATTTAAAAATCGAAATATTTACCGATGGAGCATGCCGTGGGAACCCAGGACCGGGTGGCTGGGGTGCATTATTACGGCGTGGTGGAAAGGAAAAAATTATTCGGGGGTATGAGCCAGATACCACAAATAACCGGATGGAATTAATGGCTGCTATTCAAGCGCTAAAAGCACTATCCCGTCCCTGTGATGTAGAACTCACGACAGATTCTCAATATGTACGTCAAGGTGTCACAAGCTGGATTATTAAGTGGAAAGCCAATGGGTGGAGAACATCTCAGCGAAAGCCGGTAAAAAATAAGGATCTTTGGCAAGCATTGGATGAACAAGTGGCGCAGCACGAGGTTAATTGGCATTGGGTGAAAGGGCATAGTGGCCACAGAGAGAATGAACTAGTTGATGAAGCGGCTAATCTTGCCATTGACGAATATAACGGTTCTGGTCGGTGAGACAGGTCGTGCTGGATACAGAAACCACCGGCCTGGACCCTGCTGCAGGACATCGTCTGATTGAGATTGGTGCGGTAGAACTGATCGACCGTAAACTGACAGGTAAGCACTTTCATCAGTACGTTTTTCCGGACCGGGATATTGACCCGGGGGCACAGGAAGTGCACGGAATCTCGCTGGATTTTTTAAGTGACAAACCAAAATTTTCCGAGATTGCCCAGGACTTTTTGGCGTTTGTGCGCGGAGCAGAGTTGGTCATCCATAATGCACCGTTTGATATTGGTTTTTTGAATTCAGAACTTGCTCGACTGGACCCAGACCCGGGTCCTATGAATGAACACAGTACTGTACTCGATACCTTGCTTCTCGCGCGTCAGAAACACCCCGGGCAAAAAAATAATCTTGACGCATTGTGCCGTCGCTATTTTGTAGATAATACGCAGCGGACCTTGCATGGTGCGCTGTTGGATGCAGAAATATTGGCAGATGTGTTTTTGCTGATGACCGGTGGGCAGACAGCTTTATTTGATGCCCCGGGAAAGGACAAGCCTTTGACTCACAGTAAGGGGGCAAAACAGGCTAAATTAAACACCGAAGGTATGAGTCTTGTAACCGTCCGTGCTAATCCAAGTGAACTCGCGGAACACGAAGCCATGCTGGATGTGATTGATAAAATGAGCACCATGGGCTGCCTTTGGCGGAAATAAGGCTGTTTATGCGGGCGGCTCAGGGCTGTATATAAGAGCAGCTCAAGGCTGTATATAAGAGCAGCTCAGGGCTGTTTATAAGAGCCAGTTGACCCCAATAAAGCCGGCGATTCCTAGTACGAAGGTGTAGGGTAAGGCCATGTATACCATTCTCATGTAGGACATTCTTACTAGAGGGGCGATAGATGAGGTTAGGAGAAATAGGAACGCGGCTTGACCGTTCGGCGTAGCAACACTGGGCAAATTAGTCCCGGTGTTTATCGCTATTGCTAATAGTTCAAAATGTTCCCGAGAAATACTGCCGTTGCTATATGCAGCCTCCACTTCATTGATGTAAACGGTTGCTACAAACACATTGTCGCTGATGGCAGAAAGAATGCCGTTAGCAATATAAAATATGCCCGGTTGAACACTTTCATCCAGTGACAGGACATACGAAATTACTGGCTGAAATAAATGTTGATCGTGAATAACTGACACCATCACAAAAAATACCACGAGCAGGGAAGTGAAGGGGAGTGCTTCTTCAAATGCCCTCCCAATTTGATGTTCTTCCGTAATACCGTTGAAAGCAGTTTGCACGACGATGATCATCAAGCCTATAAGACCTACCTCGGCCCAATGGAAAGCTAGAGCTGCAACCAATAAAGCGGCGGACAGCGCTTGAATAAATAGATGCATTTTTTCTGCGCTCGATCGATTTTCTGTTTCAGCATGATCAAATTCTTCCAGAATTTTCCTGACAGACTCAGGCAGTTCTGTACCGTATTCAAACCAATGTGTTTTTTCCAAAATAATGCATGTCATTGAACCCAGTATTAAAACAGGGATGGTGACTGGGGCCATTCGAATGAAAAATTCAATAAAGTCCCAGCCCAGTTTGGTAGCGATAAGCAAGTTCTGAGGTTCGCCAACTGTGGTGCAAACTCCTCCAAGCGCGGTGCCGACTGCGGCGTGCATCAGCAGGGTTCTCAGGAAGGATCGGAATTGTTCAAGGTCTTCGCGGTGTAATTCGTCTAATTTGTTATCTTCGGTGTGATCGTGATCTGTAAAATGAAAATGTTGGCCAGATGCTACTTTATGGTACACGGAGTAGAACCCGACGGTTACGCTGATGATTACAGCGGTAACAGTTAATGCATCCAGGAAGGCTGACAATAGAGCAGAGGTTATGCTAAACAGAAAAGCAACAGTAGTTTTAGATTGTACGTTAAGTAAAATTTTTGTAAATGTGAATAACAGCAGGTCTTTCATAAAAAAAATGCCGGCCACCATGAACATTAATAAGAGAATGACCGGGAATTGTGAATACACTTCATCCCTTACTCCAGCGGGGCTTGTCATACCTATGAATACTGCTTCGATCGCTAACAAGCCTCCTGGCTGCAGTGGGTAGCACTTAAGGGCCATTGCGAGGGTGAAAATAAACTCAATAATAATGACCCAGCCAGCGATTGTCGGGTTGATCAGAAAATACAGGAAGGGATTGAGCAATAGAAAAAAAACTATTGTCTGTTTGTACCAATTTGGAGATTGGCCGAGAAAATTGGCCCACAGTGCGTTTAAATTTGTCATTCCCATTTGAAGTACATTCCCTGTTCAAGTCCCTGTTCGTACGCTTAATATAACCCGTTGGAATAATGAACGGATAGTTGCACAAGTGCTGATACTGTATTTTACGGTGATACTGGCTGTTTTTCTCTAGCGTGGTTCGCACCATAACCCGCTTACGAAGAACTTTTCAACACGTGTCGTTATAGGGATTTTAGTATAGACCCATAGAGTTTAGTATAGTGTCCAGAGCAATCAAGGGTTTAGATAAAATAGAATAGTGAGACCCTTTTGACTAAATTTCGAGGAGAACACTACGTTGTGAGTGTTTTCGTATCAGGAGAAACATTTTATGTGGCCACGCGACCCAGATCCATTCATACCCGTTGTTTCGCCCCCTGAAGGACATGATCGTTCGGCAGCATGGTTTTTCGTCTTTTTGCGCGGGGAGCTTTTGTGCATTAGCGAAGGCGGCATACCCAGACCCATTACAGGTGATGAGTATAAATGGCTGGATTTGACTATTTCCACAGAACTCTTTTTGGGGACTTACGAAAATAGAGCCTGTTTTGTTGTTGATGCCGTGGGCAGCGTGCCTGAGAATTATGCCCTGGCTGGTTTAAGAGCCTGGTTGGGAAGAGCAGCACCGAATGTCTTCTATCTTGCTGGTCGGGCCCAGCAGCTTCTGGATTGGCATCGCGATTACCGTTTTTGTGGAAGATGTGGGGCGCACAACCAGGACCATCCAGTAGATCGGGCGAAACAATGCCCCGATTGTGGGTTGATCAGCTACCCGCGTATATCACCCAGTATCATTGTGCTTATACATAAGGAGAATGAGGTTCTACTGGCACGCAATGCGGCTTGGCCTACCAAAATGTACAGTACGTTGGCGGGTTTCGTTGAACCGGGAGAGTCTATTGAGCAAACCGTTCACCGAGAGGTGATGGAGGAAGTTAACCTTGAGGTGGGTGATGTCAGCTATCTGGGCAGTCAATCCTGGCCATTTCCAAACTCGCTTATGTTGGGGTTCCACGCGTCCTATGTTGGAGGAGACATAGTTTGTCAGGATGGGGAAATAGCCGATGCACAGTGGTTTAGTCTTGAGAATATGCCTCAAATTCCACCCAAAACCGCCATTTCACGCTGGTTGATAGATGACTATTTTAACAGTATTAAGTAGCTTATTTATTTCTCAGCTTGTTTTCTGAAGTACGGATGGCCCCGGAAAGGTCGCCGGGAATAATAAATTTTAGCTTACTGAATATAAACCCACTTCTCAGGGTGTATGTTGCAGTGATGAGGGGGCAGGTTTTGTAATTTGCTGAGTTTGCGTGTGGCTTTCTGTCTGGACCAATGCGGTAGTAACCAGTAGAGTAGCGCGCTTTCTATGTAAAGCCTGCACTATTATGGAATATCTTTACGAATATCTCGGTTTTCTGGCTAAATCAGTAACACTCGTCATTGCGGTGTTGGTGGTCATATCATCTATAGTTGCCTCCGGCATGCGCAAGCAGACAAACCCGGAGGGCTTCCTGGAAATAGTGGCGCTAAACAAGCGCCATGAAGATATGAAGGAACAACTGACTGAGGCCTTTTTAAGCCCGGATGAACTAAAAAAACAACATAAAAGCGAAGAGAAGGTAAAGAAAAAAGAGAAGAAGCAGGAGCAAAAACAAAAAAAACGGCAAGAAGACAAAGATCTTTCTACTTCTACCAGGGGATTGCCTTCTGCTACAGGCCGTAAGCGCTTGTTCGTACTTGAGTTTAATGGCGATTTGCAGGCTTCGAGAGTTGATGCTTTACGACATGAGGTAACGGCCGTATTGACCGGTATTCGAGAGCAGGATTCTGTTCTAGTTTGTATCGATAGTGCTGGTGGAATGGTGCATACCTATGGCTTGGCAGCATCTCAGTTAGAGCGATTCAAACAAAAAGGCGTTAATTTAACAGCAGCAATCGACAAAGTTGCTGCCAGTGGCGGTTATTTGATGGCAACCACAGCAGATCAGATTATCGCAGCACCTTTTGCTCTTGTGGGGTCTATCGGTGTTGTGGCTCAAATTCCTAACGTTCATCGGCTGCTGAAAAAATATGATGTCGATGTAGATATTCTGACTGCGGGAAAATATAAACGTACATTAACTACTTTGGGTGAAAATACCGACGAGGGACGTGCCAAATTCATCGAAGAGTTAAACGATGTACATCAGCTGTTCCAGGAGTTTGTGTCTGGGAATCGGCCAGTTTTGGATATAGAAGAAGTATCCACCGGTGAGGCTTGGTACGGCAGTCGTGCGCTAGATAAAAAATTAGTCGACAAGCTGATGACCAGTGATGAGTTTGTTATGGAGGCCTGTGAAGATTCAGATGTTTATCATCTCAAATGGGTTGAACCCAAAAAACCACTGGATCGTATTATGGCTCAATTCACTCAGCTTTTTAATAAAGTAGGTGAGCAAATATTCAACCAAATATCAGGGAGCGCTAAATGAGCACCTTCACCGCACTATTGATCGAAAAAATGAAAATGGGGAATTTACCAGGAGTTTGGCGGAACGTGAGGTGGATTCCTTGCCGAAGGGTGAGGTGCTGATAGATGTTAAGTTCAGCTCTCTAAATTATAAAGATGCCTTGTCTGCAATCGGTAATCCTGGTGTTACCCGCAAGTTTCCCCACACGCCGGGCATTGACGCTGCGGGTTTTGTTCTGGAATCCCAGGATGAGCGCTTTCAGGTAGGCTCTGAAGTACTGGTAACCGGTTACGATTTGGGCATGGGTACCTCTGGCGGGTTTGGCCAAAGGATAAGAGTGCCTGCAGACTGGGTTATTCAACTGGATTCGCTGTCCATGCGGGACAGTATGATATTGGGTACTGCTGGGCTAACAGCTGCCTTGTGCGTAGAAAAACTCCTGCATATGGGATTGTCTAAGCAAGATGGAAATGTTTTGGTGACTGGTGCATCAGGTGGTGTCGGTTCAGTTGCTGTTGCTCTACTCAGCCACCTTGGGTTTGGTGTGACTGCCGTTTCAGGCAAAACCGATCAATTCGGCTATTTGCGGAAATTGGGTGCTACTGAGGTCGTTAGTCGTGAGCAATTTATGGAGGGTGCTGGCAGACCATTGCTAAAAGAACAATGGGCTGGTGCGGTCGATACAGTTGGTGGAGAAATGTTATTCGCGGCAATTAAATCACTGAAATATGGGGCCAGCGCAACAGCTTGCGGCTTGGTTGCTTCCACAGATATTCCTGCGGCAACAGTACTGCCCTTTATCCTTAGAAACGTAAATTTGTTGGGTGTGGATTCGGTAGAGTTGCCAGTAGCAAAAAAACAAGCGACATGGCAAAAGTTGGGTAATGAGTGGGGTTTGTCCTGTTTGGGAGATATGGCGAAAGAAATTCCCCTAGCTGAAGTCA
>JAHRWB010000049.1 GCA_019090385.1 Pseudomonadales bacterium
AAAGCAACCTGAGCAATATCCTCAGCATGCCCTACGCCAAAGGGATAACGCGTGGCAGTTTTGCCTGCCATGGAATCTGCCGAACCACCTTCCCTATCAGGCAAGTCACCAAAGCGTTTTTTTACCCGCTCAGTCAGTACGATGCCTGGACAGATTGCATTCACACGTACCAGATCCAGCGTATAGGTAGATGCCAGAGATTTCGTCAGGGAAAGAATAGCCCCCTTTGCAGCCGAGTATACGTGCATGGCGGTGCCCTGCAGTGCTGCTGTTGAGGACATGTTAATCACACTGCCACCACCGGCTTTGATTAATTCAGGAATAGCATGCCGACAGCATAGCAAAGTCCCTTTGACGTCCAGATCCAGGGTGTGATTAATCACCCAGGGTTCGATTTTTGTAATTGCGCCATCGTCGCCCACGGAGCCCCCAGCGCAGTTGTACAACACATCCAATTTACCGAATTTTTCCACGCCAGCTGCGACAGCATTACGTACGCTGTCCTCATCGGTCACATTCATTTCCACGAACAAGGCTTCGCCTCCCGCGGCCTGAACAAGTTGTTCGGACTCTTTACCCAGTTCAGCATTGAAATCCGCAATAACAATACGTGCTCCTTCGCTGGCGAACAACATTGCCGCATTGCGACCAATGCCTGTACCCGCTCCGGTTATAAATGCCACTTTACCTTTCAGTCGGTCCATTATGCTCTCCCCTGTTGCGTTGCTTATCGAATTACTGATCGTTTTGTATAGTTACTTGTATTTTTTGTGTAGTTACTTGTATTTTTTGTATAGTTACTTTCATTTATAGTTACATATACTTAAGCATTAAACACTAGGCATGGCACATTTATGTGCTGGACATTTGGGACTCCTATGCATAACCGCACAGATAAAGCAGCTTCCATAATCTATATTCCCCATGGAGGTGGCCCACTACCATTACTGGGCCATCCAGGCCACCACGGCATGGTCAAATTTCTACAAGAAATCACGCCTGGACTTGGTCGCCCATCGGCCATCGTTATGATCAGTGCACACTGGGAAGAACAGGACGTTCGTATTACCAGTGGCCGTTCGCCTTCACTTATCTATGATTACTATGGTTTTCCGGACGAAGCCTATCAAATAAAGTATCCAGCACCCGGGGACCCGGCGCTGGCCAATCACATTTATCAACTACTGAAAAAAAATAGTGTTAAAGCACAAATGGATGATATGCGGGGTTTTGACCACGGTATGTTTATACCCTTAACCCTGATGTACCCTGCTGCAAACATTCCCTGCGTGCAAATATCATTACTGGCAAGCATGGATGCCAAAAAACATATCGAAATCGGGCAGGCTCTGTCGAGTTTGCGAGAAGAGAACCTGCTTATAATCGGCTCAGGCCTGTCATTTCACAATATGCAGGCCTTCAAATCCCATTCGCCTGAGGAGATGGCTAGCCAGAATATAAAATTTGAAGACTGGCTCATCGAAACATGCACCGATGCTGGCCTATCACAAGAGGAAAGAGAAACCCGGCTGACTAACTGGCTGGATGCACCCTTTGCCAGATATTGCCATCCTCGTGAAGAGCATTTACTGCCCTTGCATATCTGTTATGGTATGGCCAACAGTGCCGCTGAACTGGTATATGATGACCAGCTCCTAGGCGCAAAAGTCAGCGCATTCCAATGGTAGTGTAAATACTATGAGCAGAACCGATTTTAACAAACCCGTTATTGAAGAGTTCCGTGCTAATAAAGGCATTGTAGGCGGGCAACTCGCCGGTATGGACTTGTTGATTGTTACCAATACCGGTGCTAAATCAGGCAAAACACGTGTAAACCCCGTGGCCTACCTTGCTGATGATGACAGGTACATCATCATCGCCTCTTACGCAGGAGGCCCGAAGAACCCACCCTGGTATCACAATTTGCTGGCAACTCCGGATGTGATCGTCGAAGTGGGTAGCGAGAAATTCAAGGCCAGGGCTAGCGTTGTACAAGAGCCTGAGCGCTCTGAACTCTATGCCAAGATGGTAAAAATACAGCCGGTGTTCGAGGAATACAGGAACAAAACCAGCCGCGTGATTCCGGTTATTGCCCTTAGTCGCAGCGATTAACGATTAGGTTTAGCTCGCAGGACCCCCTTCTCCGTCAGGTCCTGCACCTGTTCATCACTATAATCAAGACAGGTTTTTAAGACCTGCGCATTATTCTGCCCTATTGACGCCGTAAGTAACTCTGGCGCCTGGGGAATTTCAGAATATTTTATAGGAAAGCCGGGGATCGTCACTTCTCGGCCAAAAACATCGTCAGGCACTTTACGCACCATATCCCTAGCAATAAAATGCGGATGTTCAATGGTCTCTGCAACCGAAAGCACTGGCGCACAGGGCACTCTTTCCTTCGCCAGGACGTCTAGAATAACCTGATCATTTTCCTGAGTTGCCATCCAGGCTTCCACCAAATCTACTAATGCCCGATGATTTTTTCCGCGACTGCGTGTATCGGCAAACCTAACATCTTCAACCAGTTCCGGCTGTCCCATGGCCCGGGGTAAACCTGCCCACTGCCGATCCCCGGCAAGAATGGCTATCCAGCCATCACGGCTTTTAAAAACGCCGTAGGGGGCAAGGTCCTTATTGTGCGCACCACAACGAATGGGATGAAATTCACTTTTCCCATTTGCGCATAATTCGACATTGGCTTCGTGGAAATGATACAAGGCATCAACCATGGAAATATCAATATATTGGCCTCGGCCTGTACGCTCACGATGAAATAGTGCATAGCCAAGTGATGCAAAGCCGTGAACACCTGCGTTAACATCCGCTATGGCCATATTGACAAATTGCGGTGGTCCATCGGGCTCACCCGTCATATGCATCAATCCGGAAAATGCCTGGGCGATAAGATCAAAACCAACACGATCTGAAAGGGGCCCAGTACGACCAAAGGCAGACACGGACAGCATAATCAGGCCAGGATGAATTTCACTCAGCGTTGAATAATCCAGACTACGCTTATGCATAACATTGGGACCGTAATTTTCTACAACGATATCCGCTGTTTTAATCAACTCCTGCAGCAATGGAATTGTTTCTGGCTTGGAATAGTCCACACAGAGGCTCTGCTTACCCCGGTTGTGTTGTATGTAGTATGCGCTGCGCCGGTTACTGGTCACGGGTATACCCCGTGCAGGGTCACCACCCGGAGCCTGTTCAACCTTGATAATTTCAGCCCCCAGCTCTGCCATCATGCGTGTTACTGTCGGGCCAGCGACATACTGGGTAAAATCAATCACGCGAATTCCTTCTAGCATGGCCGGCGCATTAGTGGTGTTACTCATGGCTACTCCCTTGTTTTTTGTTGTTCTATTCCAGGCCGGCACGATGATCCGGATGTGCTATGTCGCGCAAGGCCCTGGCACGATCTGCAAACGACAGTCCTCTGACTTCAGCCAGCCCGTGCTCGGTGACAATAATATCTGCTGTGTAATATGGCAACGTTACTCTATCCGGTGCTTCAATATGCTTCACGATGCGAGAAATGGACCCCTTTCCTGCAACGGATTTCAAGGCCAATATTGAGCGACCATTCATAGAAGCATTGGCTGCAAAAGCAAAATCTGGTGCTCCTCCAGGCCCGGATATTATCCGCCCCTTTACTGTTTCGCTATTCACAGAACCATCCAGCGCCACTTCTATGCCGGATTGCAATGATACAAAGCGAGGTATTTTGCCCAGTACAGCAGCTCCGTGGCTGTATCTGGCTGGAGCCATAAGTACCTGAGGGTTACGATTTATCCACTTAGCCATCGGCTCAGTATTGGAAACTTCTGCTGCTATCATATAGCCATCATCAAAGCCCTTACTGGTATTGGATATCGCACCTTTTTCAAGTAATTCAGCACAAGCCATGGAGAACATACCGGAATGCACCGAGAGGTTTTTATGTGTACCCAGGTGAGAAAGAATAGCGTCCGGGATTTGGCCAATGCCAAACTGCAAGGTCGAGCCATCTGCAATATTCTCTGCAGCACTACGAGCAATACTTTGTAATACTTTGTCTGATGAGAGCTCTGTTGGCGGCACCAGCTTAACGTCACGGGGTATGCTGACCAGATAATCGAATTCAGAAATTTCGAATTCGCTGGCGCCATAGGTATAAGGTACGCGCTCGTTTACCTGGGCGATTACCAAGGGCGCATTACGCGCTATGTCGATGCTCCCACCTGCGGAAGTACCCAGACTCACCCGCCCTTCCGGCCCTGGCGCACTCACCTGCACAAGGGCCACATCCACCGGATATGCGCCAGAATCCAGAAACAAACCCGACAGATCCGAGTAACGCGCGGGCAAAATAGAGACTGTACCGGTGTCCCACAGGTACTTAAAGGCTGGAGATGCCTGGGTTGTTGTATAGCGAAATGGCTTTCCAGGATATTCAAAAACCGACGGCCTCTGCACCATAAAAGCCATAACCAATTCCAGATCACTCCAGCGATCACGGTTCTCCGCCAGGGCCTCCAATACACCCATAGGTGTACCCGAAGCTGCTGAGACAAATATCCGCGAATGATCAGCAATCGCCGCCACCGCTTCACTGCCACTGACCCATTTACCGGCCCGCACTCCGCGAGAGCTTGCCAGATAAGGAAGGAAGCGCGACCGATGGGGATCCTTGGCCGCTCGCTTATCCGCTGGTGTCATCAAGGCGAGCCCGCGGCACCGACATCAACACGAGTTGTCTCGATTAGTGCATTGCGCTTGCCTTTTGATATATCCCCCATGTCCCCCGCGTACATCAGACAGTAAAGCGTTTTACCATCCGTTCCACCCAGATTACAAGCCACTGCTCGCCGCCCACCGGCATCAACGGTATGGGTAATCTCTCCACCTTCGAGTACACGAATAAACACACCATTCTCAAAAGCCGACACCCAGACAGCCCCTTCTGCATCCAGGCAAATACCGTCTGGGGTGTACTCATCCAGATCAGCAAAAATCCTTCGATCGCTCAAAGAACCGTCTTTCGCGATGGTGAAAGCCGTTAATTTTCCTACAAAGGTCTCCGCCACAATCAGTGTGGTTCCGTCCTGAGTTATTACCGCGCCATTGGGGAAGTGCACATCTTCTGCAACAGTTTTCATCGTGCCATCGGGTTTTACCAAGGTCAGCGTTGCGGGCCGTGCTTCCTCCCCTGCAAATACATCATAGCCAAACGTTCCTACGTAAATATCACCGTTTGATGCACAAACACAGTCATTAATATCGTATTTAAGAATGCCTGACAAATCTGCATAAACGGAAAGACTACCATCCTCTGCCAGGCGCATAAGTTTACGATCCCCCATAGAAACAATGACGATACTCCCATCCGGCAGAAAATTGATGCCCGATGGCCGCTTTGGTAGTTCGGCCATGACTTCTCGCTCTCCTTGCGGGTTCAAGGCATAAACCGTTTTCCCATACATATCAGAGACCCACAATTTTCCCTCGTGCCAACGCGGCCCTTCAAGAAAAATAAAATCGTCGGCAAAGGGTTTGGTCGTTAGTTGTTTCATGCATCCTTCCTCTGTTATTGACAGGCTGTTAATAAGTGTTGGTAAATCAGAGCCTTAATTTTTTGCTGATATCGCTCATACACGGCGGGACCTTCACTGACTTACCCTTTCGTCCAACTGAATTATTATGCCATCCGGATCACTGATAAAGGCGCTATTAAACGTGCCATTGGCCACCAAGCTAGGCCCGACAATAAACTCCGCCCCTTTATTTTTTAGTTCCTCATATACTGCCGGCAAGTCTTCCACCCAAAAAGCAAAATGATGCACGCCAATCTGATCAAGCTTTATCGGCTCCCCGGTTACCGGTTTATCGGAGTGCTCCGACAACACCAGAAATGCCGCATCAGGGCTGTTGTCCCAATGCAAGGTGGTTACCCGCCGCTGAGTGTGGGTATCTTGGTACAGAGCTGGCAAGACCGAACCGGCAGTTTTTTGAATTTCATCACGAATGACTTTAAATCCTAAAATATCCCGATAGAAGCTCAGGGACCGGTCCATATCACGCACTCCGATGGCAATATGCGATACGCCCTTTGTTATCATGACCTAGATCCTCTCTTTGAATTTAGCGTTACTGAACAAGCAGACTTACCAAGTTATCAAAGGACCAGTTAAAAAAGCCATCTTTTTTGTACTTTTGCTATACACCATTTATATATGGCATATTAAAAACCACTTGTGTATTAAAACATTTGGGGAACAGTGAGCATTACCCCGATAAAACTATAATAAATTCATACAAGACTCAGAAAGGACAAACACTATGGCAAGCGAAATCCTATTACAGAACGCACGGCTCATTGATTGCATTTCTGATCAAGCCCAGGAACGCGTCTCGGTACTAATACGCGATGACCGTATCACAGAAATTATCCAGGGCGATGGACCCAGCGGTGGCAATATCAAAGTTATCGATTGCAGCGGTAAAACCATCATGCCAGGGCTCATCGATACCCACGTACATGCGACTTTTGTGGATGAAATCGACCTCACTCTCTTCCTGGGCAATGGGGTCACTACTGCACGGGACGTCGGCGGCAGGCTAGATGAGGTTATCAAACTGCGCAGCCGACTGAATAGCGGGGAATTGCTGGGCCCGCGACTATTTGTTTGCGGTCCGCTTCTCGATGGGGCTTCTGAGTCTTTTCCTCATGGCGGCGCCGTTGGCAGAATGATGGACAGTGTGGCCAATCCAGCCGCCGCACCTGCCAAAATCAAAGAAATCATGGACGCTGGCGTAGATGGCATTAAACTTTACTTTTCCATGACCCCAGACATAGTGGGTGCCTGTATCAATGCCGTGGATGGGCGACTTCCCATTACTGGCCATATTGGTATGACCACTGCCCAGGAAGCCGTTGATCTAGGCATTAACGGGCTTGAACATATGTGGATTTCTCCTTACAACAATATTTGCCCAGTAGAACTACGTTTCGGCTCTGAAATGTCCATGAACAGCAGAAATTTTTCCAAGCAAACCTTTGAAGGCTGGGAGCAAGCTGATTTACAGGGCCCAGGCACGCAAAAATTATTCGATAGCATGGCGGAAAAGCAGGTCAAAATGGGCACTACCCTGGATTTGCTCTGGCTTGCAAATATTGGTCTTGAAGCTGCACTGGACGACAGTGACCGCATGTTTATTCCTAAAAAATCCTTACGCGCTCAAAAGGCCATGGCCAAAAAAGTCAAAGCCGGGCTGGAATGGGATATTCACACCGGCTTTCCTCCTGGCAACGGTAAAGCGGCACTGGAAAAGCAAAAAGATGCCTGCCGAATCCTGCATGACAAAGGCGGAATCATTGTCGGTGGAACGGACTGCTGCGGCATAGCTTACCCACCACCTGGCTTTGCCCTACTCCGAGAAGCTGAACTCTTATCGGATGCCATCGGACCCATGGCCGCTCTGAAAGCCATCACGACTGCTGCGGCCTCGGCTTTGCTCAGGGAAGACGAGTTGGGCTCCATCGCACCAGGAAAATACGCCGACATACTGGTATTGGGCGAAGATCCTTCAAGCGATGTTCGCAATTTAAGATCCTTGGAGCGTGTCTTCAGAGGAGGCGTTGAACACGACCCGAAAGCACTGCTTAAAGCCTACCCCTCTCGCACACCTGAAGAATTGTTGGAGCCCCTAGCAGATTAGACTGGCTAGCGGTCTTACTGCTACCAGATTTGATATAGGAAATATTATGAAAATGGTATAAACCATAGAGTGTGTGATGCAAAGTAGAAAGTAGACTATAAACACCGAACCTGCCAAAGTATTATGCTCTCAAAAAGGAAACTCATTATGTCTACCCATACTGAACGTCGCGCCGCTGCGCTAGATACCCTGACCAAAATGGTCGGTGGTGACGATGCCAAGGCGAAGCGATTCGCACAGTCCATGGAAAACAACATGGGGCCCCTCGGCTCCTTTACCCTGGATTTTGCCATGGGCAGTTTGTGGTCCCGACCAGAGCTTAATCGCCGCGACCGCAGCATTGCTACCATAGCCTCCCTGGTATGCCAAAAGGCGCTGCCAGAGCTACAGTTTCATGTCAGAGCTGGGCTGAACCACGGTCTGAGTGCAGATGAAATCCAGGAAATTGCCATACATTTGTGTGCCTACGCAGGTTTCCCCACCGCCATCGAGTCCATGAAAGTCATGGATGAAATTTTTGAAGCTCAGGGTACGAGTGCCTCGAAAGATGTTGCCAAGCCCCAGGATGATCAAGAGCGTTTGCCCACAGGCGTAGATATTTTCAGTGGTATTCGGGGCAAGGATATGTCCCATCTTGCCAAAGGTGACCCTGGGGAAATCATGGGCCTGATTGGTAAACATGCCATGGAATGGGCTTTTGGAGAAGTGTGGTCTCGCCCACAATTATCCCGTCGCGACCGAAGTATTCTGGTAGTGGCCGCGCTCACGACATTGGGCAAGCCCGATGAACTGGAAATCCATATGCCGGCAGCACTTAATCATGGCGTTACAGAAATTGAATTGAAAGAATTGGTGGCTCACCTTATAGCTTATACGGGTTTTCCAGCCACTGTTGAAGCTAATACTATTCTGCTAGGCGTACTGAAAAATCGTGCGGAGAATGCGTAAGTTCTGCCAAACACATACTTCGCTGCGTCAATGCTCGCCACACTAATTGAGATGACTTCCTAACCGCTTCTGTATTATCAGTTGCAGAAGCCGTTAGGCAACCCACAATGCAATCAATCCCGCAATTACAGGTAGCGGTAAAGACGGCAAAATTCGTCTTACCACAAAACTGTTGCCCATCAGAGGCAACTCAAAGGACATAATACGGTGAAGTGCCAGTACTGACCATGAGGTAAGCAAAGCTACCATCTGGGCCGACCCGGTACCTGCTTCGAATAATACAATAGCCAAGGGGAAGGCAACCATAGGCCCGCCGGGTAGGAACGCGCCCAAAACACTCGCAATCAATACACCCTTAACACCAGAATCAGCACCCAAATAGGCTATGACTTGCTCATGGGGCAATAGCTGGGCGATAAAGCCCGCAGCAATGAGCGCTAAGGGCAAACGCAAAGCAAGTGCTTGCAATTGAAGCCAGGCCTGCTCAATAGCTTGCCTATGAGGCGGTTGCTCTTGAGCCCGCGCCCACAGAAACATACCGCACAAAATCACCAAAAGGACGGTAATAGATACCAGCATGGCTCAGGTCTCCCCGACTTTATTTTGCTCGAGTTCGTGTGCACCGTATAACCAATGTGTTGTATATCCTGCCAGCAATGCCAGAGGTAGCGAGACGATAACCCTGAGCAGGATAAAGTCAGAGTCGAAAAAAGCAATTTCCCACACCAGAATGCGATTAACGCCAATAACAGACCAGGCGGTAAGAAAATTAATGCAAATCGCAAAACTGGCTCCGCTACGCTGCAAAACCAGGATTATGGGAAATGCGGCAAAGGGCCCACCCGGTGTTAACGCACCGGCGATACTTGCAATAATCTGCCCCTTGAATCCACTTTCACTACCCAGCCATTTTTTTACGAATTCCTTGGGTATCAGTGCTTGGGCATAACCACCCACCCACATCGCAGCGATAAGAATCGGACAGATCTTAAGCAGCAACCATAAGCTACCCTGCACACTTTCCAGCACCGCATCACTGCCTGTTTTCAGCCACAGCGCGGTGCCAGTGACTACCGCCAACAATGCAAATATGCAGCTCATCCAGTCGATCCTGGACTTCGCCTGCTCCTGGGGTTTAGTTTGGGTCATATTCTCCTGATCTTATGGGCATTTTTCAGGTGCTGAGTTGAAGTGCTCGACTGTGATGCTGGAAATATTTGATGATCCCAGAAGGCTTATCAAGAATACTGGAGGAAGGTAGGATAGTACAAACAAAAACCTGACAGTGACCTGGAGCAGATGCCTCAGCACAACTCAAACTTATACAAACAACTTATACAGAGACGGGAGAAAGCAGATGAACTTGGAAGGTAAAAAAGCATTGGTATTTGGTGGCACCTCGGGTATCGGTCTGGCGACAGTATTGCAGTTGCGTGATCAGGGCGCTCAAGTAGTTGCCATCAGCCGGGATCCGGGAAAAGCCGGGAACATAGACAATGTGACGTTAAAAAGCTGCGACGTACTTGACCGGGAAATGCTGGCAGCATTATTTGATGAACTCGCTCCGTTTGACATATTAATCAGTGCAGCAACCGGTGGAGAGCGCGCCAATGGGCCATTCCTGAAAATGGATCTGGATGGATACCAGGGGTCGTTCGACAAACTCTGGGGTTATACAAACATTGTGCGTTTGGGGGCAGCGTACCTTAGCGAGAACGGAAGTATTGTTTTAGTAAGTGGTGCACCCGCCCGTCGAGCCAAACCCGGACAAGTGGCAATTGCTTCCGTGGGTGGGGCTGTTGAACAATTCGTGCGGGCTATCACCGCGGAACTAGCTCCTCGCCGAATCAATGTAGTCGCTCCCGGTCTAATCGATACGCCCATGTTTGGTCCCGATAAAGAACAGCGCGGAGAAAGATTGTCCGGGTTTACAGCAAATAACCTGATTCCTCGCCCTGGCACACCAGACGAAGTCGCACAGGCTATATTATTTGTCATTCAGAATGACTACGTCACTGGTACCACTGTGGACGTCGACGGCGGCTGGCTGGTGGACTAGGGACCGCAAGCAATAAATAGTAAGAAGCATGCGCGACCCACTACGGCCGGTGCCGACGCACCAGGGCCATCTCAATCATACTCTAACGCGCTTTTGGAGAGGTCATTAAACTAGCGACCTTTCCATTTTGGCGCACGTTTTTCGATAAAGGCCAAAGGTCCTTCTTTGAAATCATCAGTACCAACAATCTTGCCAAATGCTTTACCACCGCTTTTCCACAGCACTTCATCACTATCAGTCATCGCATTTGCCGCTATCTGACGACTCGCCTGGACTGCTAATGGAGCGTTGGCATTAATTCGGTCTGCCAATTTTTTTGCTTCTGCCAATACTTCATCTACCGGCACAACTTTATTAACCATACCCAGCTCATAAGCCCTTTGTGCAGGAACCGGGTCACCGGTCAAAATCATTTCCATACCCGTAACCATACCTATGGCTTGGGGCAGCCGAAACAAGCCACCCGCCCCGGCGATTAGTGATCGCTTTACCTCAGGCAAGCCAAATACAGTTTCCGTCGAAGCAATTATGAGATCGCAGGATAATGAAATTTCACAACCACCCGCCACTGCTGTCCCCTGAATAGCCGCAATTAACGGTTTTGTTCTTTCTCGCTTTACGATACCGGCAAACCCACCACGTTTTGTAGAAATGCTAGCACCTGTGCCCGCACTGACTTCTTTCAGGTCTGCTCCGGCACAAAATACTTTACCTTCAGCACTCAAAATGCCCACCCATAGTTCATCATCATTTTCGAATTCATCCAGGCAGGCTTCCATGGTTGATGCCATTTCACCATTAATCGCATTGCGCGCCTCAGGCCGGTTGAGGGTTATATAGGCTATACGGCCTTCTTTTCTAAGTTCTACTGGCATTAACTATGCTCCCTGGAAAGACAACTATGTAAGATAAAAGTAAACAACCAAACTTGAAATGCTGATCAAATATGGGGTGTATCACGAAACTCCAGCATCATCCACCCGCGTTATTAAGAGCGAAGCGTAGATTGTATTTTTTGCAACTGTTCATCATTGTTAGCGATAAAATTCGATGCTGTTCTATCAGTAAAGTCTCCAAAACGCTTTTTAAACTCTACAGCTACCGCTTCTGGCTCCCCTACCACAGCAAACTCTTTGAGCATCTCATCCGTAAACAAGGTAGCCATATCATCCCACTTACCTTGTTTCGATAAGCGATTAAGTTCGGGTTGCACCTCACCCCAACCATGCACGGCTAAAACCGGTGCATAGGCGGGTGTAGAGCCATAAAATGCAAGCTGCTTGCAAGCCGCTGCCTTATTCTTCTGAAACTCTTCTTCCGTTCGGCCGGTAACAACAAATCCTGGAAAAGAAATTTGAAAATCCTCACGGCTTCGTCCACTTTTTGACAGGCCCGATTCAATCGCAGGCAGTGAAACCTCCCGTATGTATTTTTCTGTAGTGAAGCCGTGCAATATAATA
>JAHRWB010000050.1 GCA_019090385.1 Pseudomonadales bacterium
ACCCCAATAAAAAGTTCACCCTCTCAACAACTGAGCATCCGTTTAAAGTGCAATTTCCAAAAAGGCGTCTATCGATTTAAATTTAGAATTGTTGACTCCGCCAGCATTGAGCAAACACTGGTACTCTCCCGTCAGGACGATCTACTTTCAATTCAGATGTTAGACGATGTACGGGAAGAATTTACCGGTCTGTTTCCTGCAACCCTGGATTGGGACTGGACTTAAAAGCCAAACAAAAGCGCCAGACGAAAAAAAACCCCGATCCTTTCGAATCGGGGTTTTTTATTCTAGCCTGGTTAACTAAGACTTATCTTACGTCTGAGTTACCATTATTGCTTATACCAGCGCTGCCATTCATATTGTTCAAGATACCACCTGAACGGATGAATGTTTGAACACTTACGTTACCACTGGTAGAGAAGTCAAATCGTGCACGACCACTCCAGGTTCCGAAAAGTCCTTCCAGCGTAGCTGCATTGAGCACCTGAGTCTCATTAGCAGCCAATGTAGATATTTCCTGGAAGCCCAGGCTTGTACCATCCTGACTCCAGCCTTGAGCAAATACGGAAACTTCGCTACTTGTTTCGTTGGTTACACGAATATTAGCGATATCAGCACTTGTGCTCTTGGGAACAGCCAGCGACCAACCATCAGCAGTTAATCCACTAAACGATGTTACACCAGCTGATGTAGTACCCGTATCATTCAAGCCTGTTGCATCGTCAAAGTTAGTTGTTTGCGTATAGGTAAATGTTGTTGGAGCCAGTGTAGAAGTACCATTAGCTACATAATAAACGGTATCCGCACCCAGCGCTGCCAGTGGCACACTCAAAGAAGCAGTACTGCCGCTTATGGTGAATATTTCACCTGCATCACAGTCAGCACCAGCATCTATGTCGATACAAACCACATCACCTGAATTGAAATTACCGGTAACCGTCATATCAAGGTTACCCGCACCGGCATCAGCAAAGCTAAATGCTGATCCGTCCGCTTCCTGGGCAGCACCCACTAGCGCAATAGTTGATGTACCAACCGTCACACCATCACGTGCCGGGGTAGTACCACCGTCAGCATCATGATCAATGGCTGTAACACCGGCGTTCAAGTCGCTGCGATTATCCACATCGATTGTTGCGGCAACACCAGCACCTGTTGTTAAGGTCAGCTCAGAAGCTGAAGTAGCCAAAGTGCCACTTGTTTGTGTAATGGAAGTTGGGAATGCACCACCACCAGATGTTGCTACCTGAGCAATGGTGGTAGCAACTGTAACGGTAGTCGGTGTAGTAGTATCTGCCAAACCTGAAGCAGACGTTAGTGAAGTAACTGTCAAGGTCAGAGTCGACGCGGCGGCAACTGCGGTTGTTACCTCGACACGAAACGTAACAGATGTATCACCCGCTGCACCACCGGCAGTTTTGGTGATCGTAGCAGCACCAGCACTCAGGACGATATCACCCAAAGCGACTGTTGCACCAAAAGCACCATTGGACAGCGTATAAGTAATATCCGCAATCTCACCTGCATCCAAGTTAGTCGCTGCTGTCGTCAGAACCACAGTAGCACCACTGGTCAGTACTACTGCATCAGAACCTGCACCAAACAACTCCTGGGCAAACAGATCAGGACCCACTGCAGTTTGCGCAATAGTCGCGGCCGATGTGCTCATCGTTAAAGCGACACTAGAGGCAATAATGCCCGCCGCTATGATAGTCTTTTTGAACATTTATTATTCTCCATATAATGAAATGCATCAACTCCCATGACGGAAGTATCGCTTATTGCTATTAGTTAGCTGGTGGAATTCTAGCGACCTGAATATATTCTGCAAGGGCTTTGTAACTTATTTGTGAATATAATCACGTTTAAGTGTATTACCCAACATCAAGTATTTACACACATTTTTCCTTGCTGTACTTCTCACATCTACTAAAAAACCGGTTATTACGGGCATCCTGGCACAAGAGTCCTTGACAACCGTCTATTGAGTATAGGCCTTTTTATAAAGTTCGAGCTGTTCTTTAAATAATTTTGTTAGCTCCCAACCTTCTTTATGATCGGAAACAACGTAAGGAATTACCAAAATGATCAATTCCGTGCGATCCTGTTGATAACTATCAGATCTAAATAATCTGCCAAATAGAGGTATTTTGCTTAAACCCGGTACGCCTGTTTGCCCCGTGCTTTGCGAATTCGAGATCATGCCACCCATCAACAAACTGCCACCATCACGCAGAGTCAGGCTGGTTTCCACCTTGCGGTTTAAAATCGTAGGAGAGCCTGCCAGACTGGTACTCTCTGTAGGCCTGGCCTCACTTAATTCCTGAGATATATCCAGGTCAACCAGACCATTAGCCTGCACAATGGGATTAATGCTCAGCAGGATACCGGTTTTACGGTAGCTGATTTCCTGCAATATATCGGATGTTCCACCTTCGGTGGAGTCCGCAAGGGAGTTTTGCGTAATCACCGGAATCTCATTCCCCACCTCAATTACCGCAGTTTCCCCGCTTTTGACCATAAGCTTAGGGCTTGAACGAATGGATACTCGACTATCATCATGGAATAAATTAAGTACTGCACGTGTAGCACCTGCACTATCCAGGGTAAAAGATAGCCCCTTGGAACTAGCACCTAAGGCATCCAGCGTGCCGCCTTTTACGCCAAATCGATCCAGACCTGAATTAAATAGAAATTCAAATCCAGTGCCCTCATCAACCCCCAGCGTAATTTCTGCTATCAGCACTTCAATAAGTACCGAAGGTACCGCTTTATCAAGCTTAACAATGACCTCTAGAATATGGCCCCAGTCGTTGCCTGAACCCTGGAAAATCAGGGTATTGCTGTTTTTATCGACCACTACCAATCCGGCTCCGGACGCAGCATTTACTGAGTTTCCCGAACCAGGAGCCCCACTGCCGGTAGAACGCCCACTGGCTCTATTGCCCCCAGAACCACTTAACTGACCTGCACCAATACCTGCATTGCCCAGAATCAGATTCAGCGTGTTTTTCAGCTCTTCGGCCTGGGTATTTTGCACCTGGTAAGTAAAAATCGCATTTTTAATATTATCCTTACGCTCTTCATCCAGCACCTTCACCCATTCCTTAATATGCGCAAGCACCTTTGTACTACCGGCAAATACCAATAGCTTATTGGCATCCACCAGGGGCAATAAAACGCTGCTTCCTCCAGGACTGCTGACATTGGTCTGGTAACCTTCGGCTTTCATGATCTTGTCCAGCTCTTTAGCCAGGTCATCAGCCTCGATAAAAACCGGCTCAATAATTATGCTATTGGTACCTTTAATAACGGGTTGGTCCAGCACCTGAATCATTTGTACTGCCTGGGCCACCAGTTCCGGAGCACCACGCAGAACCACTGCGTTACGTTCAGGGTCTTCAAGTACCTTCAGGGTATTCGGGCCCAGCGCCTGACGAATCCAACCTGTTACCGATGTATTCCTGACTACCTGGAGCGGTACCAGCTGAAATATCTCCCGGTGCGATGTCGGTACTTCCGGCAATGTTCGACCACTGATCAATAGAGGCACGCTGGTTCTGCTGCTGTCCTGGCTGGATTGGAAAGTTAGAATGCCATTCACATCTTTTATGGCGATGCCATATTCCGTAAGCACAGTCCTGGCGGCGCTAAACAACTGGCTGGGAGGAAGCGGCTCAGTCAAGCGCAAGGTCACCAGATCTTGCTGAGTTTTCAGGTTGGGCGAAATAAAGAACGACAGGCCCAGCTCATTGCCAAACACTTCATTGATGAAAACCACCAACGGAACTTCGTTAAAAGAAACGCTGATATCCTCGCCACTCAAGCCCGCTCCTAGCGAATCTGCTAAACCTGCTGCACTGGTTCGAGTAATCGTTGTCCGAGGCGCTTTACTAAACTGCACTTCGTTTTTTTTCTGAGCGCTGTCTGTCTCGCCGCTGCTATTTATCTGGCCACGGGCGTTTACCTGGCCACTACTGTTTACCTCGCCACGGGCGTTTTCAGCAATTTGTTTGGGCGGACGAACAGGCTCGGGGAAAGGTTCCACTTCAATAGTGCTGCAACCCGTAACCCAGGTTAAAATTAGCAGCCCAGTCAGCAAATGTTTAAGCGCTGATCTCAAGCCTGGCATACTATTTACGATAATTTTCATTCTCCAGGGGCTCATTCAGGCAATTCCTGTACAGGGAATTCGGGTGTTTCAAGCGGTAAAGATTCACGCGTATCACTCTCTATGTTAGCAGGATGCGCTAATAAGTCTGGAGCGATTTCGGGAAAAAGCACCAACTGCTCAGTATTTTTCTCTTCGTCTTCCAGCGTCAAACTATTTTCCTCAATGGCTACCAAAGTGCGACCATCCGGCAAGAGATCACCCAAGGTCAGCCGTTGGCTGGAACCATCAGGCATCATCAACAGTACTTGATGGCTATCAACAGTACTGATCAGTCCCACATAACCCATATTTGCCAGAATAGGGTTCACGGCTCTTTGCCCGGCCTGCTTAGCACTATCAATGATTTCCTTTAAGGATATGCCCCAGCGTGCATTTTCCAGAAAAACGCTCAGATCCTCCTGCTTGCGCGGGTTCTCCCGGGCTACATGAGGCATGCCTGAAACAAAATTAGAGGCCTTTGAGGACGTATTCGGTAATGGCCAGAGTAGCGCCAACAATGCGCACACTAACCACAGAACAAAAACAAATAACAATAAAACCCGTTTATTCCGACACCAGGCTATAAACAAGCTATTTAAGCTTATCAGCTGCTCCATCATGGGTCTTGGTTCTCCAGACCTGTGAAATACCCGGATACCAGTAGCGACAACCGGTTGCTACTGGGCTGCAAATCCAAACGCTCTACCACCAACAGTTTGGAACTTTGAGCCAGGCGATACAGCAATTTCAAATCGTCACCGCGGTTATAAAGTGCATCCAGCTGCACCTGTATTTGCCATACACCATCCACATTTTCTAATGGTTGTGCGGCACCCGAGCGCATTCTGCTGTTGCGTAAATCAAGGGTCTTTATCATATCTCCCAGGCTACCTTGTAAACTGGCCTGGGCCAGTCCCAGGGTTTCCGCATGCCAAAGTCCTTCGGATAACTGTGAGTAATCCCTGTTCTCAGCGTCGAGCTGGTTGATTCCGTCATCCTGAGCCAACAAATTTTCTGCCTGTTGCAGACGCTGATATTGTTGAGCATAGCTATCAAAAGCAATTTGCAGACGCTCAGACTGCAGGAGAATGAGATAAAACAGCAAGATTAGCGCAATCAGACACACACCAATGCGTAAACGAAAGTTTTGTGCCAACTCAGACTGCAGCGAAGCAAGTAATTGCATATTTAATGAGCACTCATGGATGAGCAAGCGTTAACTTGATCTGTATGCGGTTCTCACCGCGTGCCTGCTCAGCACTGATATCTGAAAACAGCACTTCACTCCTCAGGGCCTGCACATACTCCACCGTATTTGCATTATCATCTTCAATAATAAATCTCAAATCACCTTTTTGAAAATGCCACTCCCGGAATAACGCACTATCTTTGGGGAGCAGATCACTGACCAAGGCCATCAGCTGTGCCTGGGAAGGTACAGCCGCTAAGCCAACCAAGGCGCTGTTGCGCACTCTCAAATCTCGCAATTTACCCCTGGCAGACAACAAAGGCGCCAGTTCATCTTCCATTTCCAGTAATTTTTGCTCTGCAACATTCTCATTGTAAACCGCTTTGGCTATGCGAACTTCCTGCCAAACCAATAACACGCCACAAAACACCACAAGCCCAACCACAATGGCCTTTTCATTTAGCTTGAACCAGTCGAGCGGGCTCAGTTGCGCCTGCCACGTTTCAATGCCAGGCGCGCCAGGATAGTCAGCGATTATGAGCTCACCACCACCGTGCTGGGCACAAAAATTTTGCCTCTCCTGGCTACTCGGGCACGCTACAAACCATAGCGAATCTATCAATACCGAGTTGGCCCAGCTTTGCAGTTCATAACCACTTTCGCATTGTTGCTGCACACATCCATCGGTTCCACGGGGCAGAAGCAGGGCTTCCGGTATGATCTCGATATTTTCTGCAAATTCGTCAAGCCGGTGGGTTTGTTGCAAAGTATCTGAATCGACACTGGCTTTATCCCAAAGCCAGACCATGGCATCACCGTTCTCCCAGTGACAATAATGCCCGGTAACATCAAAGGGACTCCATAATTCCAATAAATTACGCATAGCCTGTTCGCGCTTATTGCCCGGTATATGGTTAAAATCATGCTGACGATACATGCACATACCCCGTCCCAAAATAAGGCGGGTTTGCGAATATGCACCAGGAACTTTACAAACACCCTCACGGCTTAAAATAAATCCGGGGTGATTATAAAAGTGCTGTTGGAACCTTTTGAACCACCTGAGAAGCTTGTTCATCAAGTACATTGTCCTGCTGTTGGGAATAATAATAATCTCTGCGCCAGGGCGATTGATCCGCATTTGGCGTGAATTCTACACCAGTGAGATGGCGCGTTCTGCTGTTTTTACGCCAGGTAGTTATTCTCATGGAACTTGAAGGCAACTTTCGTATCTCCTCTGGTTCCAGATTAAACACTTTACCTGTCGCAGCTTCAATCTGCTGCAATGTACTTATGCTTTCCTTGTCCCGCAAGGTTAGCAGAGACTCAATCACCGCCGCATCACCACCCAACAGCCCCGACAGCATCTGCTTGGGCATCACATTAAAATTATAACCTACCGCCTGCCGCATGCTCAAAAATGGACGGATTGTTGTCCATTGCTCATCATTCAATAGCGACTCAAAACCCAGCAATTTACGCAGCTCTACCGGGGTTTTCATCAAGCCATTGGGTGGAAGTGGCAGCTTTTTTCGATCGTATTCAAAATATTCCCCGCCATTCAAAGAAAGCGCCTGATCTTTATCCACATAATCTTCAATGCGGGCTTTAACCAGCGCCTGATTTGAGGCCGTTAAACCAATACTTTTCAGCATTTGGGTAAACAGTGGAAACCTGTAGGAATTCACCGGTGCCAGTGCACCCTCATCCTGCACACTGAACAGTACCTCGCCTAATCCTGCATAAATAGTATCGTCTGCCCGTAGCTCATCCAAATTTCGGCCAGGCACAGCATCGTCCCCATCGTCCCGTACAAAGTACTGCTGCTCTTCCAACACTATCGCTCTGTCGTTCATACGAGAGGTGGCAAACAAATAGACTATGGTTGCTTCCGTACTTAAGCGATCCAGCTCAAATACAATTTTTTGTTTTTCGTACATGGCATTTTGTACATTTTTATCCGTCAGGCCATCAATATAGGCTGCCAGCAAACTCAAGCCCGCCAATACCCACAGAGTAGCAACCAGCACAAACCCGCTTTCCAGAAAAAACATCTGCTTGCCAAAATGTCTATTCATTCGGTTTCATAATTATTCACAACCGCCCTGGGGAACAACACCAGACGGCTCAGCCAGACCAGTTGCTCCGAGCTATCTCTCAAGCCAATCATGCTGGGGATGCGCTCACGAGAAACAGTTGATGATGTTGAAGATACAAGTGATGCAGAGGCGGTAGGCGGCCAAACAGCGTGCCAGTTCATTTCACTGTCTGCATATTCAAAATGGGCAATGCCGGTATTTTTACTGGTACTGCCAGCACTCCTATTTTCATATTCGGTTGCACTCCCGGTAGCATTTCTGCCAAGTGCATGTCTAATAGAAACCGGTCCGGAAATTTCCCAGCTATCCTGGCCCTCCTCTGCATATAAAAACCCTGTTCGAGCACCTTGCTCCTCGCTAAGCGTCCAACTGACCTCCACTGGCAAGCCAGGTTCTGCGGCCAAAGCCTGCATGCTAAACCCTTGAAATGAGCGGGCATCGCCGCTAAAACGTCTTGCCGCCTGATCATAGGGAATCATGGCCTGAACGCTTTCGTTGAACCAGTTATAACTCAATAACTCAGCAGAAACCTTGCCTTGAAAACGCTGCACGGCCTGGTATTGAGCCAAAAAATAACCAATGCCCTGTATCAGCAATGTGGACAACAGTGCAGTCAATAAAAATACCACCAGCATTTCCAGCAAGGTCAATCCTCCTTGCTTGCCCAAGGCACCCTGTATCCGGTTACCCTGGGCCAAACTCACCTTAGTCACATTGTTGATATTGTTAGTATTGTTGGTACTGATAAGCTGCATATTGCGCATGATTAAAGCTCTGGAGCGCGTATGGTTTTCTGCCCGACCTGACGAAGACTATATTCACCTACCAGGCGCCCGCCCTGCTCCAGGCGAAACTCGATCTGATACAAACCTACACGGTGGTTACCCTGGTAACCGGTTCGGACTTGCGACTCTCGATAAGGTTCCAGTAACTGCGCTTGCCAATAAACCGAATAGCCGTTCATTTCAAACTGACCATCGCCCTCACTGTGAAGATTCATCGCACCAATATGCGCAATAATATTTTTTACTGCGGGTATCTGCTGACTTACCTCCCGTACCCGGCCCAGTGTAGATAAATTGGTATTCAGCAAATCTGCCAGCGCCATTGCCGAGGCGGCAAAAATTACCAAGGCAACCATGGTTTCCAGCAAGGTAAAGCCCCTGCGCTTGTCCTTCAATAAAAACTGAAAACAGCTAAACGTCGGATACATGGCAGTAGGGTGCTGTTAATTGCATGCGCATATATTCCTTGCCCTGATAAAACATCACTACATCCGCACCCAGACACACACCATTAGCTCGCACAATAAGATCCCGGTCAAACTCAAGCAACCAGCCATCGGGTAAATCAATTGCGTGTAAGCGGTAATTGCCGGAAGCTGCCCGGTACTGGCCACGATCAGCTGAGGTGAAGGATGACAAGGGTATGATCAGGGCCTCCTGAGTAGACAACGCTTTGGCACCCAGACTCTGAAGCTGATCAATAATGGCATCTCGCTCCAGTTTCAGACTGATACTTTCATATAATTGTGTCAGGTTAGGCAAAGCCAGGCTGGTTATTCCCCCAAGCAAAACCAATACCACCATAAGCTCCAGCAGGCTGAAGCCGAACCTCACCGGTTTACGGTAAATAACCAATATCTGCATCTACGCCTTCGCCACCCGCTTTGCCGTCTGCACCGAATGAAAAAAGTGCAAAACCCTGATTGGTATTGGCAGGCGACTGGTATTGAAATGATGTATTCCATGCATCCATTGGCAAATCATCATCCATATATGGCCCCTGCCAGTAATCCTGTGCATCCGCTGGTGGACTTTGCAATGATGCCAGTCCCTGAGCCGTATTTGGATAGCTGCCCATATCCAATCGATAGGTCTGCAGGGCACCCTTGAGCATTTTGATCTGGGTTTGCGTCGTTTTAACCTTTGAGGAATCCACCTTGCCAAACAGCCTTGGACCAACCAAACCCGCAAGCAAGCCCATGATAACAAGCACAACCATTAGCTCAATCAGCGAAAATCCGCCGACAAAACTCGGTAGCGAACGCCCCGGGCTACTTTTGCTTTTTTTTGTCACTTTTCCAACCTCAAAACCACTATTTAAATACCTGCTGGCCGATTTTACAGGCTAACATCATTTACGCTAGTGATAGCCAATATAATGCCTACCATAATTACACCCAGCACAGCACCGATGAGCAGCACAGCCAGCGGCTCCAAAATCGTTAACGCCTGCTTCATTCGGCGCGTACTGTTCTCATCATAAAGCTTGGCCAAAGACCGCAACATGGCAGCCAATTGCCCCGACTGCTCCCCAACACGAATCAGGTTATAGCCGGTTGCAGACAAAGCACTCTGCTTTTCCAATGCTTCAGCCAGGGAACTGCCACTGCGAACGTCATTGGCGCTGGCCTCTAAACGCCGCCGACGGGAACCGATTCTTACACCTTTGGCAGCCAACGCCAAACTATCCATAAGCTCTACCCGGCTGGATAACATGGCCGCCATAACCGACGCCCACTTTGCAGTATCTGCCTCGGTCAACCATGCTCCTACCACCGGTAGCCGCGCCATTGCATCCAGAATTTTTTGTCGGACCTCTGCTTGCCGAAGCAATTGCATACCGATGGCCACCAAGACAATCACTGCACCTGACAATAGCCAGGTATTGTCGTTAAACCACATGCCCGTTCTGAGCACCGTTTCCGCCAGCCACGGCAAATCATTTCTGCCATCCAGCAAATTGGAAAATTTGGGCACCACAAATATAAAAATCATCAATACTGCGGCAATGCCAGTGCTTACCAAAATTGCCGGGTAAGTCAGCGCGTTTTTAAAGTCACCTGCAACCCGCTGATCGTATTCCATCTGAGCAACTGCTTCCCTCAAACTATTGGCCAACTGCCCACTAAGCTCTCCCGCCTCAATAAGATTAAACAGGTAATCAGGAAGAGCCAGCTTACTGTTGCGCAAAGCCACCAACAGGCTCTCACCACGGGTTAAATCCCGGGACATGCTGACAAAGGCATCAGACAACTCAGGGTGATAACTGCCACGCGACTGGGCATCAATGGCAGCAGAAAGAGATACGCCGGACTCCAGTAATGTAGCCAGCTCATGCAAAGCGACAACCACTTCCTGTTTTTTGAGCTTACGGCGAAAAACGGACTGCGTAGCAGACTGATGCTCTTGCACCTGGATAACAGTTTTACCCGACTGCGTGAATTGCTGAATCAGTGCTTTACTGGATTCAGCCTGCATCTGACCGGTAACAATCTGCCCGTCCTGGTCGGCTATTTCGTAGTCATATTCCTGCACGCGTATACCAGTTATTCAGATAGGGTCAATCGGGTAACCTCTTCAAGGGTGGTTTCACCACGCGAGGCCTTGATCAGCCCGTCCTGATAGAGGCTGCGGTGACCCTGTCGCACAACCAGCGTTTTTAATTCATTCAGTGTTGCGCCGGCTACTATCATATCCTGTAGTTCAGTGCTCATAGGCACCAGCTCATATATGCCCATTCTACCGTTAAAACCACTGCCATGGCAGAGTTTACAACCCTTTGATTCCTTCCAGGAATTTCCCAGTAAATCCGCGGGAAGCAAGGCCAAATCGACTTGCACAGCATCGGGTACGGCAACCAGCTCGCTACAATGGGAACATACTTTTCGCACCAGTCTTTGTGCCTGCACGCCCCGCATGGGTGCTGATACCAGAAAAGGCTCCACCCCCATATCAATCAGTCGGGTAAAACTGGATACCGCATCATTTGTATGCACCGTGGATAATACCAGGTGCCCCGTTAACGCTGACTGAATAGCGATTTCCGCTGTTTCCAGATCCCTGATTTCACCAATCATGATAATGTCGGGGTCCTGACGCAAGATGGCGCGCAGTGCCCGGGCAAAGGTATAACCTATTTCTGCATGAGCCTGAATCTGCGTAATGCCGGCCAGCTGGTATTCCACCGGGTCTTCCACAGTGAGAATTTTATTTATGCCGTCGTTGGTATCATCTAGTGCGGAATAAAGCGTGGTGGATTTACCCGACCCGGTAGGCCCGGTGACCAGTACTATGCCATTGTTCGACTTTAACCAGGCACGAAACATAGCCAGATGATCTTTTTCCATGCCCAGATTACCCAGAGACAGTTCATCACGATCTTTAGGCAACAGTCGCAGAACAATAGATTCACCATGCACACAGGGCACGGTGGATACGCGAATATCCAGTTCAGAGCCAGAAATTCGCGTGGTAATCCGACCGTCCTGGGGCAGCCGGCGCTCCGCAATATCAATGCCGGAAATCAACTTAATCCTTGAGGCAACGGCTGGAAAACGATCGGCAGGTTGAGTTAAACGGGTATGCAAAACACCGTCTACGCGCAAGCGCACGGTAAAATTTTCTTCGCTGGGCTCAACATGTACATCCGATGCACCCACATCAACGGCCTGGGCCAGAAGATTATTAACCAGCTCAATCACCGGGGCTTCTTCGGCCATTTCCCGCAATTGTTTGGCATTGCCCGGAGAAAACAAATGTTCAATGGCCCGTTCTTTACGAACAAATTCCAACAATTTATCCAATTGGTGATTGGCCATCAGAAAAAAGGTCACCGACTGCTGAGGATAAAAGTAGTTTAATAATTCTGTAAGCCCATGATCGAGCATATCTCGTGCGACACAGCACAGTTCGCCATCACCAGATCCGTTGTCGCGAGACCAGAGCAATACCGAGTGATCCAAAAACCAATCGAGCTTGATGGGGCTTTGGTGCATAAACTGAAATACCAGTAAATTGTCTGGCATTTCTTCACCGCTGCGCAGATACACAACCGACAATTGTTCTGCCAGCACCCCGAGCAACTGATCTTCAGAGATCGCACCAATACGCACCAGCAAAGCACCCAAACGCCCACCCACTGACGCCTGTATTTGCAGCGCTTTATCAACATCTTCAGGTGAGACCAATCCTCGCGCGGTGAGCATTTCACCCAAAAGTGCCTTGCCTGCTGGAGCCGCTTCCTGGTTCATATTCTCCTGGTCTTAAGAAGTTTGATCGGAACACGCAGGATTTGTGATCTCTTCACCAATAGTCTCTTCATTTGTGTTCTATTCACTAA
>JAHRWB010000051.1 GCA_019090385.1 Pseudomonadales bacterium
ATGCAAATGCCAGGTTGAGGAGAAAGGATAGTGACACTGACTATACGAATACTGCTCGGCATGCTAGCTGGAATTTTGGTTGGTGTTGTGGTCCAGGCAGCAGGGCTGCAGGAAGCTCACTGGTTGCAGATCTACGGAATAAATGGTCTGTTAGACGTAGGTGGCCAAGTGTTTATCAGGTCACTACAGCTTATGGTGGTTCCGTTGGTTTTTGTTTCCTTGGTCTGTGGGGCAAGTAGCTTGGGCACTGATTCGGGTGTGGGGCGATTGGGGGGTAAAACCATTGCTTTATATTTGATGACCACTGCTCTGGCAATCTCTGTCGCCCTGGTTTTGGCACTGGTCATTTCTCCCGGGGAGGGAATTGACAAGCCGATGGATACTTTTGTACCGGCAGCAGCTCCGGAATTCAAGCAAGTTATATTGGATATATTTCCCACCAATCCAGTAGCGGCAATGGCTGCAGGGAAAATGCTACAGGTAATAGTGTTTGCTTTGCTATTGGGAGTAGCGTTGGCGCGCTCTGGCCCATCCGGGGAACGGATTCGGGCTATGTTTAACGATTTGAATGAAGTGATGATGAAGCTGATTACCATGCTTATTCAGTTAGCACCCTATGGTGTGTTTTGCTTACTTTCAGTGCTATTCAGTCAAATAGGCTGGGATAGAATAGTTAAAATACTGGCTTACTTTTTGACGGTAATAGCAGCCTTGTTGATCCATTTGACGGTTGTATATTCATCGATATTGATGCTGCTTGCTCGCGTGAATCCAATATTGTTTATCTCCAAGGTTAGAGAACCTATGATGCTGGCGTTCAGTAGTGCCTCCAGCGGAGCCACCATGCCAGTAACCTTGCGTACGGTTGAAGAACGAATAGGGGTTGATAACCGGGTAGCGGCATTTGCGGTGCCTTTGGGTGCCACTATCAATATGGATGGTACTGCGATCATGCAGGGTGTTGCCACGGTATTTATAGCCCAGGTTTGGGCAATTGACCTATCGTTATCTCAATATTTGCTGGTCATTCTTACGGCTACAATGGCATCCATAGGCACAGCGGCCGTGCCAGGGGTGGGGTTAATAACGCTGACTATGGTTTTGAGTCAGGTTGGTTTGCCTGTTGAAGGAATTGCACTGATTATCGGCGTTGATCGTTTGTTAGATATGATGCGAACAGCGGTGAACGTGGTGGGAGATACAGTAGTATCGACCACCGTTGCGGTTAGTGAGAATATGCTTGATCGCTCAGTGCTAAATAATCCCGACGCCGGGCGTATTATTCCTGATAACGAAGCCAGGGGAGCTTAGTGTTTCTATCAATGGGCTATTGCCGTGGCGAGCTTGTTGAGCTCTTCTGAAGATTGCTCGATAGTAAGGCTGACCTTCTTGATGGCTTTTGCATTGAGCCCCAAAGTATCCATTATTTCTGGGTTTGCTCTATCTTTAGGGTAATCCCCAATGCCTTCTGTTGAAAGCAGTTGCTGAGACAGTTGTAGCATTTTTACGTAAGTAGCATTGTCCGCTTGGTAGTTCTGTACATGCTGAAACCTAATAGCATCACAAATTGATTGTGGCAGAGACCAGGCCTCTAAAAGTGCACCGGAAATTACCTCTCGCGGTATACCTAATACGTGTTGGTCGGCAAAAGTATGGGGTAAGTGACGATTGGCTTCCTGATGTTTGCATATATCAGCATACATTGGAGAGAAGACGTGCCCCAAGATCAGCATTCCGAAGTTGTGTAGTAGTCCGGATAAGTAAGCCAGCCCGGTGTCAGGTCTAGGCTCGAGTTGAATCAGAGGAGAGATCGCTTCCATAGTAGAGGCGCAGAATACAGCGCTGAGCCAGTATGGAGAAAGCCCTCGGACGTGGGCATCAGGCAAAGTTAGTGAGCTATTTAGTGCTAAACCCAGTGCAATGGCTTTTACTTTTTCAAAACCCAGTACACGAATAATTGCCTGATTAACACTGGTAACGGGATTTTCCAGTTGATAGTAAGCAGAGTTGGCCCAGCCAATAATTCTTGCGCTCAGGCTTGGATCGAGCTCAATAACCTCGGCAAGATCATTGAGGCTATGAAAGGGGTTTGATTGCAGCGCAATAATGCCGCTGGCGGCTTCTGGCAATGGCGGAATAGATAATGTTTCTTCCAGTCGGCTGGTGATACGCTGGGTCGTAAAAGTTTTTAGGCTGCCATGGATTTGGGTTAGGTCGTGTTCTCTGTCGACTGGGGTAGGGTCCAGGGAGATTTCGTGACAAAAATCATAAATCTTGGCGGTGTTTTCATATTGCACGCCATCGATTTGATAATAGCTGTCTGGTGTATTGCCGGGTATTGTAAGAACGTGCATTGCAAGTAGGCGTTGGTCAATTATAGTGGGCAATCCATAGGCGCCAGGAATCGCTGAAATCGATTCAGATGAATCTTCGCTGATGGTATTTATCGACAACCAATCAAGATGTTTGAGTCGTCTTAGATCAGTGAAGGCCTTTCCTGGAACAATAATTTGATAACACTGGCCACCGTCACTAACAATAAGTGCACGTGCCCAGGCTGAATTCATGGCAGGTTTTTCTACTGAATTGACCAACCAGCCGGAGAACTTATTCAGGTTAGCAGATACAAGAGGAGGGACTTGAGGGGATGAATCCGCCATTTGATGGGTTTTCCGTAGCGATAAATTTCCCTAAGTATAGTTGCAGAATAGGATATGAGGTCACACGTCAGTATATTCTTGTTTTTGATCAGACCAAAAATTGATTATTTCCTTGCAAATTAGAGGATGTAATGAAAGTAAATGCTCACTTTTTATCATACAGTCTTGCATAAGATGGGCGTGATCAAAGATATTTGCAACCCTGAATAGTTGTTCGCCTGTTTGGCGTGTACCCAGTAAATCACCAGGGCCTCGAAGTTTGAGGTCTTCTTCCGCTATACGGAATCCATCTGTTGTGGCGCGCATTACTTTAAGGCGTTCTTTACCTGTGATGCTGAGAGGTGAGCTGTAAAGTAGGATGCAATGGCTTTGGTCGGTTCCTCGACCAACCCGGCCCCTCAACTGGTGGAGCTGGGTAAGTCCAAGCCGCTCAGCATTCTCAATGACGATAAGCGCGGCGTTGGGAACATCAACACCTACTTCTACGACGGTGGTTGCAACAAGAATATCCAATTGGCCTGACGTAAACTGTTGCATGATGTTGTTTTTATCTGCGGTAGAAAAACGCCCGTGAATTAAACCAACTTTTAGGTCAGGCAGACATTTCGTTAGTTCTGCTGCTGCGGATTCAGCTGCAGTGCTGTCTATTTGTTCGGATTCCTCTATTAGAGTGCATACCCAATAGACCTGGTTACCTTTGCCACAGATAGTGTTTAGGCTGTTGATGACCTCGGCTTTCCTATTGTCACTAATGACGCGCGTTTCAATCGGTAGTCGGTTGCTAGGAAGCTCATCGATTATGGATATGTCCATTCCGGCATAAAGGGTCATGGTAAGTGTGCGAGGAATCGGCGTTGCTGTCATGACCAGCTGGTGCGGACGGGTAGCCTGTTCAATGGTGCCGCTAGAATGGTTAAATTTATTTCGTAGAGAAAGACGTTGTTCAACGCCAAATCGGTGCTGTTCGTCAACAATAATTAGCGCCAGGTCGTAGAACTTCACACTAGATTGGAACAAAGCATGTGTGCCAATTATCACCTGCGCACCGCCGGAAGAAATGGCTTTAAGGGCGTTGCGTTTTTTGACTTTGCCAAGTTTGCCTGTGAGTAGTGTAACGCTAATGTCCAGAGGTGCCAGCCAACGGGAAAAGGTCAAAAAATGTTGTTCTGCCAATATTTCAGTAGGTACCAGCAGGGCTGTCTGATATTTATTTTCTGCTGCACGTACTGCCGCGAAGGCTGCCACAATTGTTTTGCCTGAGCCTACGTCACCCTGCAATAAGCGTAACATGGGTTGGTCACTTTCCAGCTCCAGAAGAATTTCTTTGGAAACCCTTTTCTGGGCATTTGTAAGATCAAATCCCAACCGTGAAAGGAGCTGTTTGCCCAATTGCAGGGTACTTGGGAGTTTGGGTGACAGTTGTTGCCCGGCCCCAACTTTAGCCAATTTACTGGCTAAAAAATGTGCGATGAATTCTTCGTATGCGACCTTTTCTCTCGCATAATCTAATGTAGTGCTGGAGATATCCGGGGGAGGGTGATGCAGAATGTGAATAGCATCCGATACTTTTGTAAACATACCAGCGCCTTTAGGTGTATCTGGTACAGCAGTCTTTGTAGATGGAACCTCCCACTTCATATCGAGTACCTGATTACAAAGTGCGCGAATTTTATTTTGAGATAGACCTTCCGTCGAGTGATAAACGGGTGTGAGTTCCGGACTGGGTTCCGGTGGAGCGGTTTCCGAAAGGACGTACTCAGGATGAACCATTTCAATTCCAGAGTGACCATAGCGGATGGCACCAAAACATCGCATGTGCATACCGGCTTTAATCTGATGTCGTTGGAAAGGATTAAAGTGGAAAAGACGTATGTTTAGAAAACCAGTTTTGTCAGTTAAAGCAATGAGCAGGCTTTTCCTATAGCCGGAACTTTGGCTGATACTTAGGACTTCACCCGTAACGAGTTGTTCTTGGTTTATTTGAATGGCGTTAAAAGGCGTGGAACGCGTACGGTCTTGATACCGAAAAGGAAAATGCAGGAGCAGATCCTTAGAGGTGAAGATATTGAGCCTGGCAAGCTTGGCTTTTGTGGAGGGCCCGACGCCGCGTAAAGCTGTCAGCTCCAGACTACCGTTATATTGCACGTTCCCCATTGGTTTGCTGCCGTAAGATTGGCATCCTATTTGGTCCTGTCGTCGGTACTGTACTGGATATTATATTTGCAGTTACGGAAATGGAATCTTAGCTTTGCAAATACATTATTGCATCTATCTCCACATCCACTTCTTTTGGCAGAGCAGAAACTTCCACTGCTGCTCTAGCGGGGTAAGGTATGCTGAAATACTCACTCATCACTTCATTGATGAGCGTAAAATTACCAAGATCAGTTAGATAAACGGTGAGTTTAACGCAATCATCCAGACCACCGCCGGCGCTCTCCGCTACAGCGGACAAATTCTTAAATACCTGATGCACCTGGTCTTTAACTGTGCCATCGATTTTCTGCATGGTTTGCGGGTGCAGCGGTATTTGTCCTGATATATAAACCTGCTTGTCTACACGTACGGCTTGAGAATAGGTACCGATTGCTTCAGGTGCATTTGGCGTGGAAATAATTTTTCGATCTGGCATATTGCTGCTAGTCCCTTTTCATATATTTATGTGATGTAGCGCGTCAATTGGTGTACTTGGGGAATATTTCTTAATTTGCGCATCACGCGCGCTAGATGAGTACGATTACGAACCAGCAACTCGATGGTCACTGATGAAAGCTCTGCATCTCGCTCATCCACTTTAATGTTTTCAATACCTGCATCTGCGGTATTCAGTTTTGAGGCCAGTTCAGCGATGATGCCCTGTACACGGTCAACATCCAGTTTAAGCGCGGCCAGGTAATCACCTTCTGATCGCGAAGTCCATCGTGACGGAATAATCTCGTTAGGTGTACGGCGCCGAATTTCCGCAGCGTTGTTGCAGGTCTCGATATGAATAACAAAGCCTTTACCCGGAGACATATGCCCAACTATCGGGTCTCCATGCACCGGAAAACAACAGCGGCTATAGCTGACGACCAGCCCCTCGCCACCACGTATTGCCACTGGCCCGCCTTTATCCACGATAACTGATTGGTAGTCCGGGTTGTCTGCAGACAATAAATGTTGGGCGACGACATAAGCCATAAGGTTGCCTGTACCAATTTCTTCCAGCAACTGATCGAGCTTTCGTACGCCAAATTTTACAAAGACTTTGCGCAATCTTCTGAAATCCAGACGGTTGATACTACTATTGCTGTTTGCGAGCGAGCGGTTAAGTAGCCTGCGGCCCAAAGCAATTGATTGTGTGGTTTGTTGTGTTTTCAGCGTTTGCCGGATTCCTGCTCGAGCTTTGCCGCTGACAGCAAATGATAGCCAGTCGGGGCTGGGTGTTGCTGAATTGGAAGTTATGATTTCGACTGTTTGTCCACTTCGTAGCTGGACGCTTAAAGGCTCTAGCCTGCGATCAATACGACAGGAAACACAGGTATTTCCCACTGCAGTATGTACTGCGTATGCGAAGTCGATTGGGCAGGCACCTTTGGAAAGCTCGTAAATTTCCCCTTTGGGGGAAAAGACATACACTTCATCCGGGAATAAATCGATTTTTAGGTTTTCAATAAATTCGAGTGAATTTCCTGCGTGTCGCTGTATTTCAAGTAAATCGGCAATCCACTGCCTCGCTCGCATCTGATTGCCATCAAAGGACTCGTCATCGGATTTATATAGCCAGTGTCCGGCTAAACCATTGTCGGCAATGCCTTCCATTTGTTCCGTGCGTATCTGGACTTCAATAGGGACTCCATGCATACCAAACAGGGTAGTATGTAATGATTGATAGCCATTCACCTTAGGAATAGCGATATAATCTTTAAAACGTCCGGCCAAAGGCTTGTATAAGGTGTGAGAAACGCCAAGGGCTCGATAACACATATCTACGGACTCTACGACGACCCTTAAGCCGAAAACATCCATGATTTCCGAAAATGATTTCTTACGGTTTTTCATTTTCATGTAAATAGAATAGAGGTGCTTTTCTCGTGCAGTGACGATTGCGTGAATACCTGCATTTTCCAGCGCGTTCACCAGGGATTTTCTGGTTTCCTCCATTAATTCCTTGCGGTTTCCGGCTGTTTTATTAACTGCCCGGCGGATTCGGTCAGCGCGCAAAGGATATAAGCATTCAAAAGCCAGATCTTCATACTCAACTTTTAATTTGTGCATTCCAAAGCGGTTTGCAATGGGAGCGTAAAAATCGAGCGTTTCTCGGGCTATGCGCGCTCTTTTCTCCTTGGACATGATGCCAAGCGTGCGCATATTGTGTAATCGGTCAGCAAGCTTTACCAGAATAACCCGGAGATCCTTCGACATGGCGATGGCCATTTTCTGGAAGTTTTCGGCCTGGGCTTCAGCTCTGGACCTGAAAATAGTCTTGAGTTTACTTACGCCATCGACAATTTCTGCCACTGCGGGTGTGAACATCTGCCCGAGAGTGTTTTTCAATATACTGGTGTCTTCCAAAACGTCGTGCAGGAGAGCTGCCATAAGCGTTTCGTGATCCAGTCGCATATCTGCCAGGATCTGAGCTACTGCCAGTGGATGGGTAATATAAGCATGGCCGGTACGTCGGGACTGGCCCTTGTGCGCGGCCTCGGCGTAAGAATAGGCCTTAACCACACAGGCCGTTTGGTCTGGCGTCAAATAGTCGCTTATTGATTCAGTCAGCCTCTCGATGGTTGCTGGAGCAGCAACTCTATCGTGCGAGGCAGCTTTTGCTAGCTGAGACTGAAAATAAGACTCATATGGTGGGTCTTCCTTCATCTGAAATTCCGAACGGCATATCAGTCTCATTGTGGTGTTGAGTGGCGTTACTCTGAGCATCGAGAAATTCGGGCGTAATTAATCCAGCTGCTATTTCGCGCAGAGCAATCACTGTGGATTTGTCATTTTCTCTTGGCACAAGAGGTTCAGAACCATAACTGTGAATTTGCCGGGCACGACGAGTTGCAATCCGTACTAATTCGAAACGGTTTTCAACGTTCTCCAAACAATCCTCAACGGTAATTCGAGCCATATATTAACCTGCAATTATTAACCTGCAATAGAGCCGCGGGAGTTTACTCGATATGATCACCCGCTTTCAAGGCCGTGGACTAACAAATTTTTGATTAATTTACGGTAGCCAGAATTATGCTGGGGTAATTGTAGCCTTGCAGCGCGGATAATCGTGCTCATATCCTGCAAAGCGATATCGAAATCATCGTTGACAATCAGGTAATCAAAATCTACATGGTGAGACATTTGCTCGATCGCATCAGACATACGCTGTCTGATAATTTCAGGTTTATCCTGGCCTCTTGATTTCAAACGTTCCTGAAGCGCATCTCGTGAAGGTGGTAAAATAAAAATACTAATGCTATTGCTGAAGTTCTGTCGTATTTGCTGGGCGCCTTGCCAATCAATTTCCAGAATTACGTCAATGCCTTTTGCAAGTTCAGTTGTTACCACTGAGCGGGAAGTAGCGTACCTATTTCCAAATACATTGGCAGATTCCAAAAACTCTCCATTTCGTTGCATCTCATCAAAGTTTGCAAGCGAAATAAAATGGTAATTTTTACCGTCCTGCTCATTGGGTCGTTTGGCGCGCGTTGTATGGGATATGGAAAGACATAAATTATCCATTTGCTCCAACAATGCTGCCACCAGGGATGTTTTACCTGCGCCGGAGGGAGCGGAAACCAGTATTAGGCGTCCCGATTCAGATAGATTGTTCATTCTATATTTTGCACCTGTTCGCGAAGCTGCTCGATAAGAACTTTCATATCGATTGATTTTTTTGTTGTGTGGGGAAGAACGGATTTGGAACTCAGGGTATTGGCTTCTCTATTCAGCTCCTGCATAAGAAAATCCAGCCGTTTCCCATGAGGTCCCGTGTTTGCAAGCGCACTCTCGGTTTCGCTAACCTGGATATCTAAGCGATCCATTTCTTCGGTAATGTCCGCACGTTGCACCAGTATGGCAACCTCCTGCTCCAGGCGTTCTGGATTTATGCTTACATCCAAGGCGGATATCTTATGCAGCAGGGCGGCATGTCGCTCTTTTCCAAGGCCTTCTATAATTTCGCGCACTTCTGAGACTATGCTTGAAATCTGGCAGAGTTTCTCCAAAAGGATGTTTTTAAGCTTGTTTCCTTCCCTGGCGCGATGTGTGCAAAATTGTTCAAGGCACGAACCAAATATACTGATTATTTCAGTTCTTAGTGTATCGCTGGGTTTGTCGTCGAGGGTGATTATTCCTGGCCAGCGTAATATTTCCAGAGCATTGGGCATTGTAATGTCTCCGCAAGCCTGCTGGATTGTGTCAATGGAGCCCAGCAGGTTCTTCAGTTCTGCCTCACTAATATTGGTATCTGTACTTTCGGTTATAGTGATCAGCTTTAATGTACAGTCTACCTTGCCCCGGCTCAGTCGGGAGCGGCACAAGTCGCGCAGCTCCGTTTCCATATTGCGTAGCGGCTCTGGAAGCCTGAATTGTACATCCAGGAAACGATGATTCACGGATTTAATTTCCCATTGAATATTTGCCAATTGTCTGGTTTTTTCTACGCGTGCAAAAGCGGTCATACTGTAAATCATGGGGTTATCTCATAGTTCGGGCGATTTTAATCGAATTAAAAAGAAGGTAGGGATTTCTTTCCTGCCCTGGATTGTTCGTGAGTATAATAGTTTTTTGTTTGATAACGGAGTAGCAATGCAGGTATCCAGACCTAGTGGGAGAGTAGCGGGCCAGATGCGTAAACTTTCCGCACAAACGAATTTTACCAAACACTCTGCTGGGTCAGTACTGATCTCATTTGGAGATACCCAGGTTATTTGCACAGCTTCGGTTGAAAAGAAGGTACCTGCATTTATGCGTGGGCGCGGAGAAGGCTGGGTGACGGCGGAGTATGGCATGCTGCCTGGTGCCACCCACACCCGAGTGGATAGAGAGGCCGCCAAAGGTAAGCAAACGGGTAGGACTGTCGAAATTCAGCGCCTCATTGGCCGGTCTCTGCGCGCAGCGGTGGATTTACAGTATATTGGCGAGCGTACTATTCGACTTGACTGTGATGTTATTCAGGCCGATGGAGGTACGAGAACGGCCTCTATTACTGGTTCTTGCATAGCCCTTGGCTTGGCATTGCAATCGTTAAAAGAAGAAGGAGTTGATTTTGCAAAGGCATTACCCCATTTGGTTGCGGCAGTATCTGTGGGAGTGTGGCAGGGCAAAGCGGTGCTGGATCTGGATTATGCGGAGGATTCTAGTGCAGGTACAGATATGAACGTAGTGATGACCAATACCGGAGGATTTGTTGAATTACAGGGAACTGCCGAGAAGGGCGTTTTTAACGATAGTGAACTGGCGGAAATGCTTGGACTCGCTCGTTCAGGAATTGACGAGTTATTTGCCCTGCAAAGGCAAGCGCTTGAATTATGAATAACGGTGAGACGGACTTTGTACGTTTTCTGGTAGATGAAGACGTTATTCAATTTGGTGAATATGTACTCAAGTCTGGCCGCTCTAGCCCCTATTTTTTTAATTTGGGTGCGATTGATACTGCGCGTGGACTTGCCGCCCTGGGGAGAGCCTACGCAAAAAAAATCAGAGAGAGTAAACTAGAATTCGATATTTTGTTTGGTCCCGCCTATAAAGGGATTCCGATAGCTGTAACTACGGCTATCGCATTATGTGAGGACTATGGCATTAATCCCGGTGTCGCATTTAACCGTAAAGAGGCGAAAAAACACGGTGAAGGAGGCAATCTAATTGGCCATGCTCTTAATGGACGTGTGTTGATTTTGGACGACGTGATAACTGCCGGTACCGCTATTACGGAATCGTCCCGACTTGTAGAACAGTCAGATGCCACGTTGACAGGCATAGTGGTGGCTATGGATCGCCAGGAATTACTGGAAAATAGGAAAACTGCATTAGACACTATGGCACTGACGCATAATGTGCCTGTGCACAGCCTCTCAAAATTGGAACATGTGATTGCATACCTTGAAGAATCTAGTGAGGATAGTGATACTCTGGGTAAGTTGAGAGCGCATAGAGCGAGTTTTTGTTGACGGGTTGATGAAATGAATTGTTTTCATGTACAGAAAGGTAGGCTAGAGGCGGTTACATCGCGCACTCTGCTTTTTGTGCGTACTTGTCTCAAGGCTTTTAAAGCGGTTGGTGCGCTAATGTTGTTCAATACCGTGTCCGGTTATATAGCTTCTGCGAACGAACTGTATCAGTATATTAATAGCCAGGGGCAGTTTGAGATTTCGGATGCTATTCCTGCTGAATTAGTTTCCAATGGCTACACCGTGGTCAATGAACATGGCCAAATAGTACGTATTGTAGAGCCAGAGCTAACGCCTGCTCAACAGCGTGAGAAGGCAGTTCAGGACAAAAAACTGAAGGAAAAACATGCACTTGAGTCCTGGGAAGATGAGCTCATGTTGCGCTACTCCTCGCCGCGAGATGTTGCATACGCGAGGGACCAAAAAACCAATGCGATAGAAACATCAATAGCAAGCACCAAACTGAACATTGACCGCCTTGAGCTCAAAAAACAAGAACTTCAAAAACGTGCGGCGAATATGGAAAGAGCTGGCCAGGCCCTGACTCCTTCATTGCTTCATAATCTTGAGATTGTTAATGAGCAAATAGAGGGGCGTTATGAAGAAGTTAAAACACGTAGAGCAGAACAGGAAGCAACACGAAAAGAGTTTTCTCGTATAATGAAAAAAATAAGAGAACTCTACGATATACCAGAATCTGATTTAGATGAACCGGTAAAAATTGACCTTTCCAAAATCAACCATTGAGCTTCCCAGTTTTTGATGGGCGATGACTTGAACTCGGTTCTAACATATTGGCTAATTCGCCCTTCAACGGTAGCCATAAATAAATTGGATATTACTGTCGCAGACAGGTTCGAATATATTTCCTTACGTAATTGTCCCTCACGAATAATTTGTCGAAGGTGAGTTTCCAGTCGATCGAAATACTGTTTGATTCTGATACGTAAGCGGTCAGATTCTCCTTGAAGGGCATCACCATTCTGTAAACGGCTAAATCCTGGGTTTTTTTCTGCGAAGGTCAACACCAGTAAAAGTACCTTCGAACACCGGGCGCGGGCGTGCATGTCTTCAGCAAGTATTTTGTTAATACGGCTGAAGACAATGGATTCCATAAATTCAATCAGACCTTCTATCATTTTCGCTTTGCTTGGAAAATGGCGATACAAGGCTGCTTCTGACACGCCTATTTTTGTGGCCAGTGCGGCAGTTGTAACCCTAGTGCCGGGGTTTGATTCCAGCATTAGAGCAAAGGTTTCCAAAATTTCTTGTTTTCTCTGTCCGCGACTCATGAATATGTGTTCTGTATTTGGGTGCCGACACCCTGGTCGGTAAATATTTCTAGTAGCAAGGCATGAGGTATGCGGCCATCTATTATTTGTACGCTGTTAACATTTCCGCGAACGGCTTTAAGTGCGCATTTAATTTTTGGCAACATGCCGCTATGGATTGTGCCCTGGGAGATTAAATCGTCGACCTGATCAGCAGTTAAACCCGTTAATGTTTTTTGGGAGGAGTCTAAAACGCCGGGTGTATTGGTGAGTAATATCAATTTCTCTGCACAAAGGTGCTCCGCTAAAGATCCTGCAACAGTGTCTGCATTTATATTAAAAGATTCTCCCTCAGGGCCAACACCGATGGGTGCAATAACGGGTATAAAACCGTTATTAGTCAGTGTATCCAGTACTTTTCCGTCGACAGACACAACTTCCCCAACGTGCCCTATATCTATAATTTCTGATGTTTCGTGTTCTTTTGCACTTTCCTGGATAGTTATTTTTTTTGCGCGTATGAGGTCGCCATCTTTACCTGTTATGCCCACGGCACGGCCGCCGTTGCTATTTAGCAGCGACACAATTTCTTTGTTTACAAGGCCACCCAACACCATCTGTACGACATCCATAGTATCAGAGTCAGTCACTCTCATCCCATCAATAAACCGCGTAGGTATTTTTAGTTTCTCCAGTAAGGAGCCAATCTGAGGACCACCCCCGTGTACTACGACAGGATTCATCCCAACGAGCTTCATAAGGACTATGTCCCGTGCAAACATTGCTTTAAGTTCGTCGTCAACCATTGCATTGCCACCAAATTTGACCACTATGGTTGAGCCATGAAATTTGCGAATGTAGGGCAAGGCCTCAGATAGGACCTGGGCTATCGCAGCAGAGTTGCTTGAGTTAAGAGTCACGTTTTATTAAACCACTATTTTAAAAAAGTAAGCGCTGGATCCAATTTATGCAATTGTGACTGGAAAATCTTTTGAATTCGATCAAGCGGCGCTTGCCCGTCTGCTTCAAAACGTAAAGTTAACACTGGACTAGTATTAGACTGACGGATTAACCCCCAGCCGTCTGGGTAGTCTACTCTAATTCCGTCAATGTTTGTCATTGTGCCGCCGCCAAAGTCACCTTTAGAATTCAGTAACTGCATGACTTCGGTTTTGCGTGACTCCGTTGTTTGAATTTTCAACTCTGGCGTCATAAATGTTATCGGGAATTCGTCAAATAGCTCTTCCACCGTTTTGGTTTCGCTGGCGGTGATTTCCAACAGACGGGCGGCACTGTATAGCGCATCGTCAAACCCGTACCAGCGCTCAGCAAAGCAGATATGGCCGCTAAACTCGCCACCAAGTAAAGCGCCGGTCTCTTTGATTTTTGCTTTGATATTTGAGTGCCCTGTTTTGCACATAATGGGCCGCCCGCCATATTCGCTGATCAGTGTATTCAGGTGGCGACTGCATTTTACGTCATAAATAATATCGGATCCCGGGTTGCGACCGACTATGTCGCGACTAAACAGCATCAGCAGTTTGTCTGGCCAAATAATAGTGCCTTTGTTGGTGATGACTCCGAGCCGATCACCGTCACCATCAAAGGCCAGGCCGAGGTCGGCATTTTCCGCTTCAACTACTGTAATGAGATCTGCCAGATTTTCCTGTTCGGCTGGATCTGGGTGATGGTTGGGGAAGTTTCCGTCCACTTCACAATAGAGTTCAATAACCTCGCAACCCAGGTCTCGTAATAGCTGTGGAGCCACGTTTCCGGCAACGCCATTTCCACAATCGATGACTATCTTGGGTGCTTGTGCCAGTACTACATCTTCTGTAACGCGATCAAGATATGACGCAATAATATCTACTGTTTCCGAGCTACCCTCTCCTTCCGGGAGATTGTTGCTTTCTATTCTGGCTCTTAAGGTTTGAATGCTATCCTCAGCAAGGGTGGTGCCGGCGAGAACCATCTTCAATCCGTTGTAGTCGGGTGGGTTATGGGAACCGGTTATCATGATTCCGGTTCCGGTGTTTAAAGCATGTGTAGCGTAGTAGAGCAGTGGGGTGGGCACCATACCGATGTCCAAGACATCTAAGCCACCTTCTGTAAGCCCTCTGATCAGCGCTTCACTCAGCTCAGGAGAGGAAAGCCGACCGTCTCGACCGACAGCAACGCGCTCCTGGTTGGCTTCTCGAGCTTGCCCGGCAAATGCCCTGCCGATCCAATACACGATTTCACTGGTCAGGTTGGATGTTACTATCCCACGAATATCGTAAGCTCGGAAAATTTCGGGGTCTAAATCTAAACCCATGCCAATTGGTGAGGTATCTTCGCTCACTTCAATTCCAAAATTGTTTTCGTCGGCTGGAGTGGATCGTACTTCCAGGAAGTCTTCGGAGTCTGAATGTTCATCTCTTTTTGCATCGTTATATTCGTCAGTGTGCTTGGAAGAAGATTGTTGTGTAGCATTATCCAATGGTCCTCGCGAACGTGCAAACTTACCGGTATTGTTTGCCAGTGTTTCGAACATGCTCAAGTTGTAAGCATTTACGCCCGGGGCTCTGCCACGAAGCAAGCGACTAGTGTCGTCCATAAATTTTGTGCCGTCTTCTTCAAGCGCTCGAAATAAACGTCCGAATCCGAGGGAGGCTGTTCCAAGTACCAGGGAGAAAGCCGCTGCGAATGGAACAATCAACATAGTCCATGACAGAATAGGCTCGCGGGTTTGGCGATCTGGAGAATATGCCAGTCGCCAGTTTCCTGTTTGAAGCTCTGCATAGAGCGGTATTTCGCTCCCTACATTTGCACCATATTGTAAGATTGCTGCCGTGGGGGCACCTTCAAAACGTTGTTGCAGTATTACATTTCCGTGGTCTGGATCAAAACTTTGAAGTGGGTCGATAAAGTAATTCATTGATATGGCCATAAACAACACGCCAGATACTTTGCCGTCATGTGTTATTGGTTGGGCAACATAGATAATGACATTCTGGCCTAACTTGAATGCCTCTGGACCTACATAGGGTTGAGATTCTGCACGCTTAATGACATCCATAGCAGCAAATGTGATGGGTATCGAAGCATTTAGCTCGACCTCGGCTTTGCCTCGCTCAAACAGCTCTACTCGCTCAGCATACTTGAACTGATTTTTGATTCGGTCAGCTTCTTTGCGCAGTATTTGTCGATCAAAGGTAATCATGGCATTGACGACGGATGGTGATTGCGCGATAGCACCAACCTGGTTTTTCAATGATGCTGATTTCGCATCAAAAAAAGAGGTTAAGCTGGAGAGGTGCGCTGCTTCAATGGCCTTTCTTTGTTCCGAATTTCCGGAAACAATAACTTGCCAGCCTATCAGTAATAAGGCCAAGAGTAGTCCCAGCGAAGTCACGGCTATGCTGGTCAATGGGTATGTCCAGAGCTCAGCGGTCAGGCCTGTCGATGCTTTCTTGCTTGCGCCTGGTGTTTCTTTGACAGATACGCTCGATTGCAGATCGTCTGGGGGAGTGCGTTTCTTCATGCTGTTCCGTTTAAGATGTCTTATGGTTTTTGCAGGGAATTAAATACATCTGCAATGCTATTGATAATGGATTGGGATATCTCATTTTTTGGTGCTCTTTTTAGTAATTGTTCACCAGAATCCCAAATTAAAGTGACCTCGTTCTCCGTACTGTCGAAGCCAATGCGTATATCAGAAACATCGTTGACAATGATGAGGTCCAGGTTTTTGCGCTGTTTCTTGGCTCTCGCGTTTTCGAGGGCGTTTTCTGTTTCAGCAGCAAAACCGACGGTAAATGGCGGGCGGGTACATTGGGTGACGGATTTGATTATGTCCGGGTTTTCTACAAGGTTTAGAGAGGTATTTTTGTTTTCCGGACATTTTTTGATTTTTTGTGTCGCTATGGACTCGGGTTTATAATCGGCAACTGCTGCTACGCCAATAAAAATGTCACAGTTTTCTAGTCTACTCATAACCTCATTGAGCATCTGCTGGGCTGTGACCACATTAATACGCTCGACCTGGTTGGGTGTTTCGACGTTGACCGGGCCACATATCAGACAAACTTCTGCGCCAGCTTTGCGTGCGGCATCAGCTAGCGCAAAACCCTGCCTGCCAGAGCTATGGTTACTGATAAAACGCACTGGGTCTATGGCCTCGCGGGTGGGGCCTGCTGTGATGACCACGCGTTGGCCTTTGAGGGCCTGATTCGTTGTAAAATGTACGAGAAGCGTATCAACAATTTGCTCAGGCTCTAACATTCTGCCCAATCCCGTTTCTCCGCATGCTTGTGAACCGCTGGCGGGACCCAGAACAATAGCTCCATCTGACTTAATTTGTTGAATATTTCTGGCCGTTGCGGGTTTGCTCCACATTTGCTGATTCATTGCTGGAACTATAAAAATTGGGGCCTGAGTTGCCAGCGCGAGCGTTGTCAGTAGGTCGTCAGCTATACCGTTGGCCAGTTTGGAAATATTGTTGGCAGTAGCAGGTGCAATGAGCAGACAGTCAGCCCAGCGCGCGAGTTCAATGTGACCCATTGCCGATTCAGCAGCTTCATCCCAGATAGAAACTCTTACGGCGACGCCTGAGACAGCTTGCAAGGTGGTGGTGGTAACAAATTTCTGAGCTGATTCGGTGAGCACTACCTGTACATTTGCTCCAGCTGCACGCAATTGTCGCACAAGTGTTGGTGCCTTATACGCGGCGATTCCACCGGTAATTCCGAGTAAAATATTTTTTCCGATTAATGCTGACATGCTCTGATAGCTTTAAAATACAGACGCTAAGATACCAGTCGGCAGTTACCAGCGCCAATCAGTTAATGCATTGAATTCAAATTCTAAAAATAATTTACCCCGAGAGAGGATAATTAGCCGCGGAGCGGAAGCGCTTACCGATGCTGAACTAATTGCTGTGGTATTGCGCACAGGCAATGGAAAGTGCTCAGTTGTTGATTTTGCCGAGCAGTTATTGAAGCAATTTGGTGGATTGCGTGGTTTGCTCAATGCAGGAGAAGAGCAGTTAATGCTTATAAATGGCCTTGGAACGGCCAAGGTGGCTGCATTACAAAGTACGCGGGCACTGGGAACGCGCTATTTGCGGGCTGCTTGCGAACGGCGGGATATTTTCAATAGTTCGGCCAGCGTAAGGCCATATTTACAAAGTCAATTGTGTGCACGATATCAGGAAATATTTGCTGTACTGCTGCTGGATAGCCAGAATCGTTTGATTCAATATCGCGAATTATTTTTCGGTACCATCGATAGTGCCTGTATTCATCCCCGTGAAGTGCTTCGCTGTGTCATTGAACATAATGCAGGAGCGGTTATTTTCGCTCATAATCACCCTTCCGGTATGGCAGAACCCAGCCAGGATGACATTGATGTGACACTGAAACTAAAGCGCTTATTAAGTGAAATCGGTGTTCGGGTGCTGGATCATATTATTGTCGGTTCAAAAGAAATTACCTCATTTGCCGATCGCGGCTTGCTGTAAGGGCCTGGCTCTGGTATAAAACGCGCTTCATTTTTCGAAGGTATTAGAGGCTACAACATGTCTCAGGTATGTCAGGTGACCGGAAAGCGCCCTATGTCGGGTAATAACGTGTCCCATGCAAAAAACAGAACGCGTCGTCGATTCTCCCCCAATTTGCATTACCACCGGTTTTGGGTGGCTGCTGATAAGCGTTACGTAAAGCTTCGAGTATCTGCCAGCGGTATGCGCCTAATTGATAAACTTGGAATTGAGGCAGTTTTGGCCGATATGAAGAGCCGCGGCGTTAAAGTTTAAGGGAGAATTCTATTATGCGAGACAAAATTAAACTGGTATCCAGCGCAGGCACCGGCCACTACTATACAACGGATAAAAACAAACGAACCATGCCCGGCAAGCTGGAGATGAGAAAGTTTGATCCGGTTATTCGAAAGCACGTTATCTACAAAGAAGCCAAAATTAAATGAGCCCTCAGCGGTTTTTGTAATGAGCCCTCAGCGGTTTTTGTAAAGAGCCCTCAGCGGTTTTTGTAAAG
>JAHRWB010000052.1 GCA_019090385.1 Pseudomonadales bacterium
TCCATTTTCCAATCACGTAGCTAAATAAAATGGAACAGGAAACAAAAGAAATCGAATTGCTCAAACTGCATAAAATTGAGTTGGTTGTCATGGCCAGATACATGCAAATTCTTTCTGATGAATTCATTAATGTCTTTCCGCATAGAATTATCAATATTCATCACAGTACCCTTCCTGCATTTGTAGGTGCCAAGCCGTATCACCAGGCTTTTGAGCGGGGAGTAAAGCTAATTGGTGCAACTGCACATTATGCAACCAAGGAGCTGGATGAGGGGCCAATAATTGCTCAGAACGTTGTGGACGCCTCCCACGCAGATACCGTGGAAGACTTGATAAGGAAGGGTAGAGATGTGGAGCGCCTGACTCTGGCGAAGGCGGTAATTGCCAACTTGGAAGACCGTATTTTAGTGCAGGGTCGCTGTACAGTAGTTTTCTAGGCTAGCCAGCACATCAGTGCTGGCATTGAACCATGTTGCTTATAAAAATGTAGCAAATTGATCCAGATCAGCCCTGTCTGATACCAGAGAATTAATGGCTGCGTCAGTGTTTTCGTAGCCGATTGCCATGCCGCAGAATAACATCAGCTCATCTGGTGCACCGACAAAATCACTAACGGTTCTGGGCTTGGTAGCCCATACTTCCTGGGCGCAGGTGGAGAGGGAGTTGGCTTGCGCAAGCAGCATAAATGTTTGAAGAAACATACCCAGGTCCGACCACTGGGGTGGTCCCATCTGACGATCTACAAAGCAAAAAAAGGCGGCAGGTGCGCCAAAAAATTTGTAGTTTTCTTTTAATTGTTTGAATCTTCCGGCCTTGTCTTCTCGGGGTATATTAAGCAGTGCATACATATCCTCTCCGACTTTGTATCGAGAAGATCGGTAAGGCTCGCTCAGGCTTTGAGGATATATATCGTAGGCCGGAGATTCCGGTGTACCTTTCGTGGGGGTATTCAGATGCTCTTGGAACCTGTTCATGGAATCGCCATTGATGACATACAGACGCCAGGGTTGGAGGTTTCCACCAGACGGAGCGCGGGCTGATTTCGTCAGCAGCGTTTTAATTAACTCAGATGAAACCGGCTTGTCGGAAAAAGCTCTGACTGACTTACGTTGTGCTACAGCATCACTGACTTGCATGGTGTTAGTACCTTGATTTATTCATTGAAAGGAAAAAGTATACGCTGATTATCCAAATCTGCTGCGTAAAATGTTATCTACCAGGGCTTCGTTGTTTTCAAAGCCGAAATTTTTCGGTGTCATGTTTTTGCCTATCAATAACATGGCTAGACCATGAACCAGGCTCCATGTGACCAGGATATCTGTATTTGCATGGACCTGTTTATTCAGATTGCTCTCAGTTACGTTCACTTTGTTCGTGAGTGGGTTTCTACTTACGGCTTCCACCAGCAATTGATAACTTGCTTCTGCTGAGTCATCCAGCGCACCGGGATCTACCAAATTAGCCAATTCGCCACCAAACATCAGGTGGAACAGAGCGGGGTTTTCCAGCGCAAAGAAAATGTACCCTCTGCCGAGATTTGTCAGATAGTTGCCCGAATCCGAGAGGGTCTCTGTTTGCATACGCTGGACAAAGCGTTTAAAACCCTCATTAGCTACTGCCGCCAGCAGTGTGTGTTTATCTTTAAAATGCGTGTAGGGAGCGGCTTGGGATACACCTGCTTCCCTGGCTACTCGTCTTAAACTCAGTGCGGTCAGACCTTCTTTCTCCAGCAATTTTATGGCATGTTCGACCAACGCCAGTTTTAGATTTCCGTGGTGATAGCTTTTCTTCATATCTTGTTGTGAGTAGTAAAGAGGATTTGAGTATAACTTGACATCGTTAAGATGGCGCTATAAATTTAACTTAACGATGTTAACATTGATTGGTCGATGTGGTGAAACAGACACAGTCAGGTTTTGACATTTAATAACAACTAATAACAACTAATAACAACTACTCAGAGGGGTTGCAACATGGTCTTTCTCGTTATTTCCTGCTGTGCATTTGCAGGCTTACATATTGGCATTTCAAGTACCCCTCTAAGGTCAGCATTGCTGGGATTGTTGGGAGAAAATGGCTATCTTGGTCTATATTCTCTTATTGCGATCACCTCACTTCTGTGCATGGTTTACGCATATTCTGGTGTGGCGCATACGGATTACCTTTGGATGCCCTCGGCACTACTTCATGGTGTTACCAAGTGCTTGGTGTTTGTGGCTTTGCTCCTACTAGTTTCTGGAAACATGGTTAAAAATCCAACAGCTGTAAAAATGGATAGTGCGCTTGGTAGTACATTGCCAGGTATTGTTAAAATTACTCGTCATCCTGTGCAATGGGGTATTCTGCTATTCGCTCTGGGTCATCTACTCGCGAATGGTGATCTGGCATCTATCGTTTTGTTTTCGACTTTAATTCTCGTTTCAGGGGTGGGTATGATTGCTATTGACTCACGCAAGAAAAAACTGGGTGGCAAGCAATGGGCAAGCTTTTTCGCCAGTACTTCACTAATACCATTTATTGCAATTATTACCGGCAGGACGCGGCTTAATATAGGTGAATTAAGTGGTTTAGCAATAGGCATCGCGGTGTTGCTTTATTGTGCTGCATATTGGTTTCATGCGACATTGAGCGGGGGTCCCTCGTTGATCTGATTTGTGATTTTTCCGGCTGATATTTTTTGGTAACAGCAGGCCCCGGCAGTATACCCAGTACTTGGGGCTTTGGTTGATGGTGACATGCTATACTCAGCCGGTATTTCGGATAGATTGAAACAGGGAGATTTGGTAATGGTGTGGTGGGCCTGGTTTGTACTTGCCGGATTGTTAATGGGCATAGAAGTGATGCTGATTGATGCAGCTTTTTATTTGATGTTTATTGGCTTTGCGGCCTTGATTACGGGTTTTGTACTTATGTCAGGGGTTGCGCTGGAGAATTGGGTGCAATGGGTATTGTTTTCAGGTCTGGCAGCCAGTTCAATGGTATTGTTTCGAAAAAAACTGTATGAAAAACTCAGGGGTGATGCCCCTGGTTTTAATGCTTCTCCAAAGGGAAAAATTATAGAACTGGAGCAGGATTTGGCATCTGGTGACAGTTGTCGCGTTAGCTATCGTGGCACACAGTGGACGGTGAAGAATAGTGGGCCAGAGCTTGTACAAAAAGGCAGTACGAAAATCATTAGTGTTAAAGGCTTAACACTAATGGTTGGTGGTGAATGAAAACGAGTCAAAGCGAAAGATACAGGAGAGAGAGCAGATGATGGATGGCAGTATGATCGTAGGCATTGTTATGGCTATTTTGGTCATTACAGTGGTTGCTAAAACCGCGGTGATTACGCCGCAACAGAGCGCTTTTGTTATTGAAAATCTTGGTAAATATAACCGCACCTTGCATGCTGGGTTTCATATATTGATACCTTTTTTGGAAAAAGTGGCATACCGGCATAGTTTGAAAGAAATTGCTGTGGATATAGCGGAGCAGATTTGCATTACCAAAGACAATGTCCAGGTTGGTGTTGATGGTGTTCTTTATTTGCAGGTGCTAAACCCGGAGCGAGCATCTTATGGCATAACTGATTATATTTTTGCTATTTCTCAACTGGCTCAGACTACCTTGCGTAGTGAGATCGGAAAAATTGTGCTGGACAGAACATTTGAAGAAAGGGGAGCTATAAATTCTAACGTGGTACAGGAGCTGGATTTGGCCTCTGATCCCTGGGGTGTGAAAGTATTGCGTTATGAAATTAAAAATATTAACCCACCGGTAGATGTGCTTAGCGCGATGGAAAAACAAATGCGGGCAGAGCGAGAAAAGCGCGCGGTTGTATTGACATCCGAAGGTGAGCGAGATGCCAAGATTAATGAGGCTGAGGGTGAAAAGCAGCGTGTTATTAAAGAATCGGAGGCGGTAAAAGAACAGCAAATTAATGAAGCTGAAGGTGAGGCTTCTGCGATTCTGGCAGTGGCGACAGCTACCGCAGAAGGCCTGCGTTCCGTAGCAACGGCGGTTAAAGAGGAAGGCGGGCGAGATGCCATGCAGTTACGCATCGCTGAAGATTATATGCGGCAGTTTGGCAATCTGGCTAAAGAAGCAAATACGCTGGTAGTGCCAGCTAACTTGAGTGATGTATCGTCGATGATAGCACTGGCAACGAACATTGTTAAAAATACTGACAAATAGGCTGAATTCATTTTGCACCTGTTTCCGGTAAAAATGTGGTAATTTGATTTGAATTAATATCGGGTAGGGTAGTTCACTCTTGAAGAATTGAGAGGGAAGCGAAGATATCGGCGTATGAAATGATCCAAAGGGGATTAGAAATGAGACTAGACAAACCAAGAATAAACGCTCTGACAGATGGTGAGCTCAGTGACGACGCAAAGGAAATACTAGTACCCATGATGAAGCAGGGCCGGGTCTTTAATATTTTCCGTACCCTTGCCAACTACCCAGCGCTAATGCGTCGATGGATGGTTTTTGCTAATCATATCCTGGGTAAATCTACTTTGAGTGTTCGTGAGCGTGAAATCGTCATATTGCGAATTGGGTATTTGTGCAAATCCGGTTATGAATGGGGGCAGCATGTGCTTATTGCCAGACACGACGGCATGAGCGATGAGGAAATACGGTGCATTCAGGAAGGCCCGGAAACTCAGGGTTTAAGTCAGCACGAGAAACTGCTATTAAAAGCAACTGACGAATTGCATGCAGATGCATTTATCTGTGACGATACTTGGGCAAGCCTGAAGCACACCTACAATGATAAACAAATGATGGATCTCGTATTTTCCGTTGGACAATATAATCTTGTTTCTATGGCGCTAAACTGTTTTGGTGTTCAGGCGGATAAAGGTTTGCCGGGCTTTGATTTATAGTTGCTCTTGCGGTCTACAAGTGTAACCGTTTTGTATTCCCTGTAAGCAGATAACATCCAAAGCCTTGAATAGAGCGAATATTTTTGATCAACTTAGTCTCTTGACGAACGTATTTGCAGTGATACTTTAATAATAAGGGCGCTACAAGCAAAAGGGCACCGGGGAAACCACTAAGTTGAAAACGCAGCTCTCAAAAGCAAGCAAGTTCAACGCTAGCAATATGCGAATGGTTTTTAGATTTTTTTGGGGTGAGCTGCGCAGGCGTGGGGTATTTCGAGTATGCAGCGTTTATATGGTTGCTGCATGGGGCGCTTCGATGGGAGCAGCGGAGCTATTTCCGGCATTTGGGTTATCCGATTCTGCTTTTAGATGGTTTGTGATTATTGCAGCCTTGGGTGTTCCGGTTTCTGCTTGCCTGGCCTGGTTTTTCGATATGACATCAGCTGGAATTATCAAAGACCAGGGGCCGAAATCTCGAGCTGTTTTGCCTGCCAAAGACAATTTCTCTGAGACTCAAATTATCTCAAATGAATTGCCGCCTGTGGTGGAAGTAAACTGGCAAGATGAGCGAGGACGTTGTCGCAAACAGTTATCCAGTGATTTTCTTATAGGTAGAGGTGTGGAATGCGAAATCAGCTTTGATGACCCCAAGGTAAGCCGTCGACATGCAAAAATATATTACGCGCAGGGTAGGTGGTGGATAGAAGATTTACAAAGTTCAAATGGTACTCGGGTCGATACTAAACGCATAACTAAAATGGCATTACCCGAAGAATGTGATATTTGTCTGTCTGATACGAGTCCTCTGGTTTCTCTTCGCTTGTTATTTACCTCAGGGGAGACCATCGTCGTCGCAGTAAATAACCAGGAAGAAACAGCGACCTAATTGTAAATGCCAATCTAAAAGTACGTGTCTGGTATTGGCAGCATAGTTGGACTATTAAACAGTGAAAATCAGAGTTGAGGTTTGTTGGGTAGTAGGGGAAGTAGGTAAATGAGTGATATAGAGGCTTATCCGGAGACAATGGATCGCTATAAAGTTATCCGTATGATAGGTGTGGGTGCTTCTGCCGAAGTGCTTGAGGTTTATGACCCTAAAATTGATCGTCGCGTTGCGATGAAGGTGCTCAAGTCTGACGTAGATGAGGAATACCAGAAGCGCTTTTTGAGCGAGGCCAAAGCAGCAGGTGCATTGTCGCATCCAAATATTGCGACTATTTATGATGTTGGTCAAACAGCTAACAGGTCATATATAACGATAGAGCTTTTGGAAACTGCAACGCTCGCGGATAAAATGAGCAGCAGTGAGCATATGAGCAGAAAACAGATTCTTGCCATTGCTATTGACCTGGCCAAGGCCTTGGCCTATGCCCATCGCGAGGGCGTGATTCACCGAGATATAAAACCGGAAAATATCATGTTTTCTTCTGCCGGTGTTGCCAAAATTTCGGACTTTGGTATTGCTCGAAGAGATAATGCTGACGATATTAACATGACGCAAGCTGGCACTGTAATGGGAACCCCCCGATATATGTCTCCCGAGCAGGCGATGGCAGGTGATATTGACGGACGCACTGATTTATACGCCTTGGGTGTAATACTTTATGAGCTGCTGTCTGGTGAGCGGGTAGTTAATGCCAGCACCATGACCTCTTTATTGCTTCAGATCACCCAGGAAGAGCCTGTTCCTATTAAAAAATTGGTGTCTGATCTTCCCGCTGGGCTTAGTAAAATAGTTAGTAAATTATTGCGAAAACAACCCGCTAAGCGGTTTCAGACTGGAGAGCAGTTGGTGGATGCCCTTGAAACCGAACTGGGGGTAATAATAGATCAGGAGCATGATCGTGAGCGGAATAAGTATGTTCCGCTGAAGGTTAAATGGGCTGCCGCAATGGGGGGGATGGTCGCCTTTGTGTTGTTGATCAGTATGGTTTCGGTATATCGCATACAGGTCGATGAAATTACCTCTACGGTTACAGATTCCGGGGGCGCATTAGCCAAGTTTATTGCCACCCAAGCTGCCATTCCCGTATTAAGTGAAGACTGGATCAGCCTTGAATCATTTGTTCACGAAGCCGGTGCACGAAATACTTTTGAGTATCTAAAGGTTACTGATCATACTGGTGTTGTTAGAGCTTCTACCAATCCAGCTGAAATTGGTCAAATTTATGTTCCTGTTGCCAGTACACTGCTTCCTGGTTTGGAAGACGGGGATGTTTCAGTTAGCGAAATAGATCTGGGAGATTCCTCCGGTATTTTTAATTTCGATACACCGGTCTTGTTTCAGAATACTGAAGTAGGTCGTATAAATATGGGCTTATCCAGAAAAGGTCTGGACAGCCTAATGGCTACCACCGTTAAATTAATGTTGGTTATTGCCTTGGTTACGCTGGCATCGGTAGTATTGGTTATGTATGTGGTTACGGGTTTATTGGCAAAACCTATTGCTTTGCTTAGGCGCTCCATGGAGCGCTTAGGAGAAGGAGAATCTGATTTGCGTATTTCCGATGAGCGTATGGATGAAATAGGTGAATTGTATACGGCCTTTAATGGCATGGCCGACAATTTGCAAGATTTGGTACAAGAACCTTCGGTATTGGGTGAAGTTGGATTTGTCGATACTGCCGCAGAGAAAGTAATTTCGGTGGAAATACCCGGTTCGGATGAACAATTGGGTTCTGCTGATAGAGCTACTTTACAGACTGTGATTGCAGTGAAAAAAACCGGGCATTAGTCGCAGGATACCCTTTCTCAGAGACTGGAGACGCAGATTGTTTAGCCGATTGTTTAAATGGTGGCGTGGGCTAATCCTGATCGTGATCCCTGGAGTACTGGCATCCGGGTGTGCGGCCAATTTCGGTACGCCCGCGATAGTTTTGTACAAAAGTGAAGAGTTTATGATTGTGCAGGCCGGATCTGCAGATACCTACGCTACATTGGCGGAGCGGTATATGGGAGCGGAAGATCAACAATATATTATTCGTGCTGTGAATGCTTCTGTTCCGGATAAGCCCGGAAAAGCGATACTTTCCATTCCTTTAAATACACTCAATGCTGCCAGTGTTTTTCCTGATGGGTATCAGTTGGTGCCTATTTTATGTTATCACCAGTTCGTTGACGCGAGTGTTAGTCGGAGTGCTATGCAGGTTTCGGCTCGGGCATTTGAGCGCCAAATGGAGTATTTGGCGAACAACGGTTATCACGTTATTCCCTTTTCCCGGTTACAGGGATATTTAAGTGGGAAACAACCGGTGCCACCCAAATCGGTTGTTATAACTATTGATGATGGTTATAAATCTGTATTCGAAACAGCATTCCCAATTTTGAAAAAATTTGGTTTTAACGCTACGTTATTCTTGTATACAGATTTTGTGGGTGGTGGTGCTGCACTTAGCTGGAACAGCATTCGAGCGATGCAAGCCACTGGATTAATTGATGTGGAATCGCATTCCAGTACGCATACCAGTCTAGTACAACTACCAAAAGAGACAACGCAACAATATGGGTTGCGTATTGCCTATGAAGTGGTAAATGCTGAAAAAGTAATCCAGCGAAGTCTTAATCGTAAAACACGGTATTACGCCTACCCTTTTGGCGATACCAGTGAGCTTGTTATGGATACTTTGCGAATTAATGATTATCCACTTGCTGCAACTGTGCAGCGTGGTAGTAATGCTGCATTTACATCGCCTCTACTGCTACGGCGAAATATGATTTATGCAAGTGACGATATTAAAAAATTTGCCAGTCAACTCAAGGTATTCCATACGGTTAATTTAAAGTGAGTGCCATTGTAGAAGTAATGCGCTGCTTTTGGTTGAGCGTTGCGCAGCATTTTTCGTTAGTTCTGAGGTTGGTTCTGATGCTGCTCGCAGCATTGGCTTTGGTCGCGTGCGGAACTACGAGCCCATCCGTAAAAAGAATTGAGTTTTCAGAACGTACCCGGGATCATGCTATTTTTTTGGAGCAGCAAGGAGATATCGTTGGGGCACTTTATCAAAGGCGGGTATTGTACGCCATGAATCCTGATGATGCTAAGGCCAGGGCGGAAACATATCGCTTGAATCAGCTCATCGAGTTGAGACTCAGTCAGCTCGAAAAAGATTTTTCGTTGGCAGGCGCTCAGGGCAGTTCTGTAAGACAGCGATTGGTGGCTCTTAAGTTGTTAATGTTGGATGGTCGGCATGCCGCTGCTCTGGACTATTTGCGTGAACAGGATCGTGGGAACGCGCTGGAATCTCAATCCCTCAAGGATAGGGAGGCTTTACGAGCCTTGGCTCTGCGCAGGAAGAAAGTAGAGCAGCAGCTTGAGGAACATGAGCTGCAGAAAAAAAATGAAATAGCGGAACGCACCCAAAAGCAGCTCATAAAAAAACGTAAGGCTGATGCGCTTTTTCGTGAAGGACTCAAAGCACTTTCTGAGGACCTGGATTCTGCAATTGCCCTTTTAACTGAATCACTGCGTTATGATCCTGGAAACAGGCAGGTAAATATGCAGCTGCAACGGGCAAAAAAAATGCAGATAACACTGAGAAAAATTGAGCAGAAAAAAAAGGTGACGAAGAAATTAGCGCCAGAAAGCTAAAAATGTGTATCCGTAAATCATACTTACGAGTGTTTGCTGATGCTACATTCCCGGGGTTTCAATGTGCATCAGATTCTATGGAGCTTCGGCATAAAGTCTAATTTGATCGAGTGTTAAGTACTTTCAAACGTTCTTTGAGTTCTATTGCCTGTGCACGGTACAACTGTGCATCGCTATGTTCTGGATTAAGCGCTAGCACCTTATCGGAAAAGGCAATTGTAGTATCGAGATCTTGTCTGCGAAAGGCAGCAGAGGCTTTCCTGTAATATTCCTCAGCAAGTTTATTTTGTAGTTTATAAATGGATTTTTCGGCTTTGACATGATCGGGGTTTAAAATCAACGCTTGCTTTAGTACAGCCACTGCAGACTCCCAGTCATTGGATTGTTGGTATAGCTCCGAGAGGCTGTAATAAGTATCTGCAGCAATGTAGGGATTACTCTTGCTGGTTTGTTCTGCATAACCGAAATAAACAGCGGAGACGGTTTCTGTATCGGCGCTGTCTGCCGGCAAGCTTTCAATAAGGGTAACTGCTTCAGCATAGTTGCCGCTAGCTATCATGCCATTAAGTGTTTGTTCTACAGATTTCGTTTCAGTGATATTGGGATTACCATTATTAGATTCTGTTTCATTTCCGGACGAACTGTCAGGGTGAGTATCAATTTGTGGCATGTTTATATTTGGTGCTGGAATGCGGGGCTTTGGCTGTTCAAGTGCAGCAAGCGCAAAATCTGTTGCGGGTATGCGGATTGTTTGGCCCAGGTATACGCGCGATGGAGCAGCAATGTCGTTAAAGCTTGCCAGTGCATAAAATTTAAGTGGGTCGTTTAGATAAGTCTTGGCCAAAGTTGAGAGAGACTCTCCTTCGCCCAGTGAGACCGTGAAAAAGTCTGCTGGGAAATAGTTTTTAGCGGGCGTATCAATTTGTTTAAGAATGTCACGCGCTTTGATGCTTTGAGATGCGGGTACGCTCTCGATGTACGCTAGCAATTCGACCTTGGCCGGGGAAACCTTGCCATTTTCCAGCAAGTTCAGAGCTGTGGTAAATCGCTCCCGTGGTTTTAATCCGGGTGTAGGCGAGACAGAGGCATGCCCGATAAACTCTGGATCTCCATTGCTGGTTTTTTCTGGCGTTGATGTACAGGCCGTAATAATGAGGATAGTTACGGCAAGGCCCAAATATTTACAGTAGGCCATAAAATCTCCTTTTTGTTTTTCGCCGAAAATACGAGATTTGAGTAGAATGTCGGTCATACCATCCAGTCACTCATGGAAAAGCACTTAAGAATGCCATAATTTGCGGGCTTTGCGCACCCTGAAATACCCGCATCGGCTAACGGTTCACGTATATCCTGTGCTAACAAGGCCAAATCCGGCTATATTATGCCAAAATTGTCCTACAGCGGTACTTAAACCGGCGTAGTTTTAATTCGTGTGGCTTAAAATAGTTGTTAATAGTATTGTCATTTTTGTCACTTTATGTAACAAACAGTTGACCGGTCTGCTTTGAATGGAGACTATACTATCAAGTGTACTCGAACAATGAGTGCTGAATTTTTCCCGAAATTGGACGAAAATATATGCGTTACGTCAATGGGATTATAGCGTTTGTATTACTGGCCTTTGCGGTCGTAGGGTTTGTTGGGCCGGCTGAGATACATCTGCCGCTGAGCTTATTTGCAGGGGCTATATTGGCTTTGCTGAGTATGCAGCGTTTTATCGGCCTTATGACGGCAAGGGCATTGGCTGTGACTACAGTAGTTGCAATGTTTTTCTTTTTTGCAGGTTTTTTTAAGCATTGTCCCGCGTTGTCGGCTGAGTGGTATCTTGAAGACCATTCGCTGGACTTTATTGGCTTATTATTTGCCGGTTTTGCAATGATACCTGTTTTGTCTGTATTCAGTTGCTGGATGAAAGCTGAATGCCATATGCGTGTTTCTTCAAAAAGCTCAGTTCTCCCTCATTCTCATACACGCAAACATCAGATAGGCTGATTTACCCAAAAATTAGTATCCCCATGTAAACCGATTTGCAGTTCCCACGTTAGTTGTTCTATAGACAATTAATCTTGGAGAGCATTATGCGAATTCTTACCCCAATGAAGATGGCCATTTTTACGGTTTGCTGGCTACTTTTGGCCCAAGGATGTGGTTCTGGAGCATCGACACAGGTTGGTTCTGAATCAACCTTCGACATAGAAGAGTCTGGTGATGTGGTGATTAGCGTCACTGATGCCGAGGGTGATTTTGTCAGTTATACGGTAGATGTTGTTTCTTTGGTAATGGAACGAAATAACGGTGACACTGTTGAAACCTTGCCGCTAAATACACGGGTAGACTTTAATGAGCTCACGCAGTTAAGTGAGCTGTTTACTATAGCCACGGTACCGGTAGGCAATTATACCCGAATAGTCATGCGTCTCGACTATTCCAACGCCGATATCCTGATTGAAGGTGCTGATGGTAGCGCGGAGGTGGTGCAACTTGTTGATGAGGCGGGTAATACGCTCCAACTGCTGGACGTGGAAGTCCTGCTTGAAGAAAAAGACGCGATTAGGGTCGTGCCAAATTTAGTGTGCTGGTTGGCATTGGATTTTGATCTGAACGCGTCCAACACCATTGACTTACAAACCATTCCGGCTACGGTAACTGTATCTCCTTATTTGGTTGCAATGCCTGAGTTTGAACCACATAGAGCCCACCGCTTGCGAGGTTTGCTCGATGCAGTAGATCAAATTGAAAGCAGTATAACTATTGCTGTGCGTCCTTTTACACACCGAACCGGTGAGTTTGGTTCTTTTACCTTTAACACAATGGATGCGACTTTATTCGAAATCAATGGCGAGGCGTATGAGGGGGCTGAAGGTTTGAGAGTATTGGCTGAATTATCGCAAGGAACGCCGCTTATTGCCCAGGGTGAAGTGAACGAGTCGACTTTAATCGCAAATACCGTGCTGGCGGGGGATAGTGTTCCCTGGACTGACTCAGATACCCTCAGAGGAGTAGTTACTAAACGTGAAGGGAACATCCTGAGCCTATACTCTGCACATATTGAATTTCGAGATGGCAGGCGTAGTTTCCGAGGCGCTTATACGGTGGAGTTAGGCGATAATACTGTTGTAACGGCATTGGGTGCGGACCGGGCACAGCTCTCTATCCAATCTATATCTATTGGGCAAGGCATTGTGGTCTCAGGAGCACTACGTGATGACAAGGTAATGGATGCAAGCGAAGGGCGGGTGAGAATGCTGGTTAGCAGACTCGCAGGTCGAGTGCTGGAATCACAGCCGCTGGTAGTTGAACTCCGTTCGATTAGTAATGTCAATCCGGCTAGATTGGATTTTTCCGGTACAGGTGGTATAGCGAGCGAGGACAGTGATCCTGAATTTTACGAGATTGATACTTCTCGCATGATGTTAGATAGTTTTGAGCATGGCGAGGCTGTGGGCGTGCGCGGTTACGTTAACGATTTTGGCATGGCGCCTGATGATTTTAACGCGTTAGGCGTGAGAGATCTCAAGTCTGATATGCGTGCTGCTATGTTAAAAGTACTGTGGGCTGATGCAGGAACGGCCTTGCCATTTTCTAATATCACACCTGATAGAATCGATCTGGATTTAAGTGTGGCACGAATTATCCTTGAGTTGCCAGGCCATCGTAAAATATCTCCAGAACAATTGGCATTGGTGCCTGCCTTGAAACAGGGAGCGCTGTACGCGATTTCTATTCGTGGTAGTGATCGAGTGAGTTTGTATAGAGATTTTTCTGATTTAGTCGAAGCATTGGTTGGGCATTTGGATAGCGGTGATATTCTCCATCATGTAAATGCCAAAGGCGGCTACAATAGTTCATCTGAAGTACTGAACGCATGGCGAATAAGGTTTGTATTTGATCAAGTGAGTAAGTAGTAACGAAAAAGGAGTCCTGAAGAGGGTCTGTAGCTTACGATGAAATCGGTACAGGCTCTTTTCGGTATTTCAATTGAATAAAGGTTATTCAGCAATGTGCATTAGTATCAGAGAGTACTTGAATTGACGGATACAACTGCACTCAATCAATTTTTGGCCGGTGTAGAAAAACGTGCGTTTGCAATGGCTATGTTCAAAGTCAAAGATACTGAAGAGGCGATGGATATTGTTCAGGATACGATGATGATGTTAGTAAAAAAGTACGCTACTAAACCTCAAGAACAATGGCCGCCTTTGTTTTATCGGATTTTGCAAAACCGCATAAACGATACGTATCGTAAGCACAGCATGCGTGCACGGTTTTTTAGCATATTCACTCATGATCACGATGAGGATCGGGATGCAGACCCCATACAGAATGCACCGGCTAGTTATTCGGCAGAGCCTGATTTTCAGGTTGGTATGCAAGGTGCCACCGCGGCCTTAAAGCAAGCGCTGGAACTATTATCACCCCGTCAACACCAGGCATTTTTGCTACGCGCCTGGGAGGGCCTGAGTGTTGCTGCTACGGCCCGGGCAATGCAATGTAGCCAGGGCAGTGTGAAAACCCATTATTTCCGTGCAATACAGAGCTTACGAGAGGAATTAAAGGATGACTGGATATGACTACAACTGACGAAGAGCGCTTTCTCAATCGTGCCCGTAAGGCTCTGGAATCTGAGGATTTAGGGGAGGATATCTCCCAACGTTTATACTCTGCTCGTCGGAAAGCGCTTGATCAACTGGATATTCCGGAAAAAAGGGCTGTGTATGAAAAACCCTGGTTTACGGTATTTCCAGTCGGTGCTATTGCTGCATTGGTTCTGGTATTTAATTTGTTTTGGCTTGATCCAGAGTTTCCTGAAATGCCCAATTATGAATCTGAGTTACATGCTGCTGCAGCGACAGAGTTGGAATTACTGGAAGATCTGGAGTTTGTCGCCTGGATGCTGGCGGAAGATCTAAATGCGGGATAACTACCAATTGTTACTGCTGGTCGGATTGTTTATTTTTATTACGTTTCAAAATAAGTGGGAGACGGTTTTTGCCCAAACGCAACCGAAGAAAGAGGGCCTGCGTAGTCAAAAATATCCAGGTAGGGGTTTTCTGGAATATCTTGGAAGTTTGGAGAAAGAAAATAATGAATGGCTTGGGCCGGAGCAAATGGAACACATAGCTGATGATAGGCTATTGGTGGAATCAGACTCAAAAAGCAGGTTGTCAGAGTCTCCACCATCGGAGTCAGCTCCAACTCCAACTTCAAAACTCCCGTCGCCTTCGGCAAACAAAACTCCTGTTCAGGAGGAGCAACAATGATTGATACATTACGCGTGATGAGTTTGATAGGCATACTGTTCAGTATCCAAATAGGCAATGCAGAAGAATGGAGTGTCTTGGGGGCTGAGATAAAGCAGGTACTGGCACCCTTTGAAAATAAATGGAACGAGATAAATGAGTCGCGCCAAGGCACGCTGAAGTTAGGCGCACAAAGATGGATTAACATGGAGGAGTCCCAGCGATCGGATATGTCCATGCGATATGAACGGTGGCTGGGATTGTCCCCAAAGAAGCGCGAGCAACTTAGTAAACGCTTTACAGAGTTTCGCAAATTGTCGCCTGGGCAGAGGAAGTTACTGCGTGAACGTGGTCGGCAATTTCGGCAGTTGCCCAAAGCCCGGCAGGATAAATTGCGTGCACGTTTCTCGAAGATGTCTCCAGAGAAAAAAGCCAGGGCATTGGAGCGTTTAAAGCGCAGGAATCGAGCTTTAGTAAAGTCGCGAGATGCTGCTCGAGTATCGGGACATTCCGAACATGATCGCCCTTCTAAAGAATCACGGACACGGCAATAATAAAATAATATCGCCTTTTTAAGTTCTATTCTGATTCTACTGTTTTCTTTGTGAAGCAGCTCTTTATGACTTTGACTGCTTTGCCTCGAGGAACACTTTTACAGGCGCTTTGCGTTCTGCGAGGATATACCTTGTCTGGACCACTATTCGAGGTCTTACAATTTAGAGGAAAGTAAATGATACCCAGAAGATCCGTTTTGTACATGCCTGCGGCAAACAGTAGAGCTTTGAATAAAGCGCGCAGTCTGGACTGTGATGCGATTATTTTTGATTTGGAAGACGCTGTTGCAGTGGATGCGAAAGTTGATGCGCGCAATAATCTTGTTTCTGAACTGAAGCAGGGGGGGTATGGTTACCGAGAGCGGATAGTTCGAGTAAATGACTTGAGTTCCGAGTGGTGTGACGCTGATGTCTCTGCCGTAGCCGGGCTTGATATTCACGGGGTGCTGTTTCCAAAAGTTGAGTCAGCTAAGCAGCTGCGGCAGGCACAGACCTTGGTTGATGCAGCAGGCGGCGCTCACCTTGCATTGTGGGCCATGTTAGAGACACCTCGGGGTATTTTGAATGCAGATGCAATTGTGTGTGAGAGTGAGCGTTTGACCGTGCTAGTCATGGGCACCAGTGATCTGGTTGCGGAACTCCGCGGGCAGCATACATCGGATCGAGCCGGTATTCAGAATGCATTGCAACATTGTGTGATGGTAGCGCGAGCCCGTGATCGGGATATTTTGGATGGTGTGCATCTGGAATTCAAAGATCAGGAGGCTTTCATGACTGTTTGCGAACAGGGCAGGTCTCTGGGGTTTGATGGAAAAACTCTGATTCACCCCACACAAATCGAGGGCGCCAATTTGGCCTTCGGGTTATCTGATTCCGCACTTGGTGATGCCCGGGAAATTGTTGAAGCTTGGGAAAATGCTCAAAAAGCTGGCAAAGGGGTTGCTGTTGTTAATGGCAGGCTCATTGAAAATCTCCATTTTGCAGAAGCGCAGCGCACTATAGAGTTCAGTGCCTGTCTGGCAGCACGCTAGAGTTTATGCTTTTTCAAAAGGGATACATAAAAGAAGACAATATTTGCTTTGTATCAATACCCTGCTATACCTAAATATATACGATACTTTATATCGATTTTTCTGCTAATTGCAGATACATACCCTGGCGACGAATACCCCTCCCTTCCCAAATAACTTGTCGCTGGGGTTCTTTTTGTCTGGATTCTGGGTGTGAGTATTGCGTTGCGTGTTGTCTGTGATTTTTCTACTGCTATTTTTCTACTGAAGGTTCTGGCAAAGAATTTACACTTTCTATGTGTTTGGGAGCTTTGTCGCTGGAGCGTTGAAACAGTGCTTTTATCTGGTGAGGAATAGCAAGCATGGCTGGGGTTGCGACAAGGGTCAGCATAGTAGCTACGCTTAGTCCCCATACAATGCTTTGTGCCAGGGGCACCCAGGTAGAGGATACCTGGCTGCCATGCACCATGCTGCGGTTAACAAAATCAATGCTCCAATTCATGGACATGGGTAGTAAGCCGAAAACAGTGGTGACGGTCGTTAGCATAACCGGTCTTAAGCGTTGCGCGCCGGTTCTTACGATCAGGGCAATATAGTCGAGTTCGGGGTGTTCGACTTTCAAATGATTGTAGGTATCGATTAGCACGATATTATTGTTGACCACAATACCTGCCAATGCAACCACGCCTGTGCCGGTTAGAATTGCACTGAATGGATTTTGGGTGATGATCAGACCAAGCAGTACGCCGGCAGTTGACATGAGAACCGCAAACAGGATCAACGAGGACTGGTAGAGGCTATTAAATTGGGTTACCAAAAGGGCAAACATGAGCAGTAGCGCCAGAACCAGAGCGTTTCCTATGAAGGCGAAGGTTTGTTCTTGCTCTTCATTGGCACCCCGAAAGATGATTTTCAGACGAGGGTCGAATGTCTGTGAGTCGATCCATCTTTGTATTTCATTGACTTTGGTATCCAGAAGAACGGTAGGTGCGACGGAAGCCTGAATACGACCAATTGGCATACTATCGATACGTAACAGTGAATCGATTTTCTGGTGGGGGGTGCGTTTAACAAAATTGGAAAGGGGAACCAGGCCGCTGCGCGTGGTGATATTTAAGTTGTCCAGTGCGCCAATACCTCGCTCGTGGATTGGAAAGCGCACGCGAATATCTACTTCATCTTCAGCCCCATCCGGTCGGTATTTACTGACCAGCACACCGTTAGTTACAAACTGCACTGCTAGCCCTACTTGAGAAACATCGGCACCAAAAAGTGCCGCCTGGGCTCGATCAACCTCTAGCTTCCACTCGATACCTGGTAGAGCTCGGGTGTCCTCAATATCACGTAGGTCGGCAACGCTATTCTCTAAATATTCGCGTACACGTTGGATGGCAGGTTCCAGTAAATCCCTTTTTCTGGATTGAAACTGTATTTGAATGTCTTTCCCTGTGGGTGGGCCGTTTTGTAGCTGGCGTACTTCTACCTCAATACCGGCCAAATGTGCAGTACGGTTTCGAATTTCTTCCAGAATTTCTTTCCCGGATAACTCTCGGTCGCTTTCCGGGTACATGGCGAGAAACATTCGGCCTATTGTGTCAGGGGGGGTATTATTTCTAAAGCTGGCGTTACCGGCGGTGGTTGTACTGCTGTTTAATTCCTCAATACCCGGAATTTTTAGAACCTCACGTTCTACCTCTAACAAAAGTGCATTGGCGTCTGTGGCAGATAAGTTGCCTCTGGCTTTAATCATTACCCTTGCATACTGTGGATCGGCTTCATTGAAAAATACTACGCCGTTGCCGAGTGTCCTATAACCGACAAACGTGAGTAGCAGGAATGCTATGGTCAGGGCCAATGTAAGTGGAGCAAATTTGGCAGCTTTTTCAAGAACACGAGCATAAAACCCGGTAATATTTTTGAGACGAGTAGGATCACCTTGCTCAAGTTCTCTGAGTATCAAAGTAGATTTCTCATCTCTGTTTCCGGCTTTGCCAAACAATGCGCCCAGAGTGGGTGCGATGATTAGCGCGTACAAAAGAGACCCCATCAGCACAGTAAATACTGTAACGGGTAGATATCCCATAAATTTACCTGATACTCCTGGCCACAACATTAGGGGCAAAAATGCAGCCAGGGTAGTTGCCACTGAAGCGGTGACCGGCCAGAACATACGTTTGGCTGCCATGGAATATGCGGTATAGGCATCCAGACCTTCCGTCATTTTACGATCAGCGTATTCACTGACAACAA
>JAHRWB010000053.1 GCA_019090385.1 Pseudomonadales bacterium
AGGGCTATTGGCGAAACTTGCCGGAAATCTATGCCGCACCCGGATTATAGTGCTGCCACCCTGGCTATAGCATGGCGATGTGGCAATGCTTGTGAAGCGGGTTATTAAGGTAAGCGAGCAAGCAACAAGCAAGTATCTTTGTTATTTACCGTTGCAGACTCGTTTCAGAATTGTGATTGGCTTCTATCCATAGCGTTGAGAGTTGCTCGGGTATTTTAACGGGGTCTATTCTGAGTAGGACACCAAATTTAGGGTGGTCTAGATAGTGGAGCTCAGTGCTACGCATGCGACGACTTTCGCTTAGCTGCATCCACTGGGGTATAGTTTGGCTTGGTCTGACACTGTGTGGATGTTTGGAAAGAGAACCGGGTAATTGAGCGTCAGCAGCGCTATCCATTTCGTGTGTTTGATTATTGGTCGGGATATCAGCATTGAGGTCTTGTTTGCTATTTGCAGGTTCAAGTGAAAATGCGCCTTCAATTATTTGTTCAGGGCTGTTTATGGCGATTGCCGGGTAAATTGATTTGGCCGGTGCAAGGTTTTCTTCTGATTGATGATCCGCTGGTGGTAGGGAAAAATCCTGCAACCACAGTTCAGCTCTGGCGTGTAAATACCGGCCCAGGGTGATGGCTATCGTGCCTTCCAGAAGGAACATGTCTTCGGTTTTATTTCCTGCCTGGATAAGTATGGGTAGGGGGTGCTGGCGATCTGGTATTGCTTGGGTCCAGGAAGAATTGAATAGGATTTCATAGTCATCCCGGTTCCGTAATCGGTTTGCTTCACGTTGGAGCAGGTGCTCTGTTTCGGAAAGTGGCAGTAAACTGGCCTGTTCAAGTAACGTTTCATATTCAGCGAATTCTTCAGCAGCACTTTCCAGTGAAGTGCGCTCCATCAATGCACTGTTTGCATCTGTCTCTGCAGTAATGTTGGCTGTCACTACTAAATCTGAAGGGTTAGTTTTAGGGTCAAGTTCTTCAGTATTAAATACCGGTGCTATACCTATATTTATGGGGACATCCTCTACTTTTAAAGTGCTTAGCAGTTCACCCTGGTCTGAGCGTTGCGGTGCTAAATCGTTCAGAATTGGGTCAAGCATATCCAATGTTGGCCAGATTAGTGAGTCAATGGTTGCCGGGGACAGGGAGTAATAGTATCCAATCTGATCTTCATTGCCTGGGAGCGCCGTTGCGTTATAAGGGAAAGCTCTATCGCGATCGACAAACAGATACTCCTGTGTATTCTCATTTGTGACTTCGGGACGCACAAATATGATGACAGATATTTTAAACCAGTCGTACTGTAAGGGAGGGTCAGGGGTTTTTTCTCCGGCAAGGTTGGGGTGCGTCAGAAAAAGCACAGTGGCGATGAAAATACCCTTTAGCATAGAGGTGGGTGAACTCATGCGCTTACTCTTAAAGGGGAACTGGAATTGAGTTCTGGCTCCAGGTGTTCAAGCAGGGTGTCAATAAATTGAAATCTTTCATCAATATTGTCAGTGGAATGGGTAATTCTGAGAACATTGGCGCCTTCCAGGCGATAGGTGTTCGGCTTAGTCTGTATTAGGTTTACCAGTTTCATAGGATCTACCGGGGTATCCTGTCTGAATTCCAAGCGCCCGTTTGCTTGCGTAAAGTCTGCACGAGAAATGCCCATGGGTGCAATCCGCAACTTTAATTGGGTTATCCTGAACATGTTGTTCAAAGCCGGGGGGCATGCACCAAATCTGTCTATCATTTCTGCACGCAGTTCATCCAGCTCGTCTGGATCTGCAGCATTAGCTATCCGTTTGTACATGATCAAGCGAGTGTGTACGTCAGGTAGATAATCTTCAGGTATGAGCGCTGCAATGTGCAGATTGATTTCGTGAGTGGGCTCCAAGGATTGGTCAAGATTTGGGGTAACGCCCGCTTTGATAGCGGCGACTGCTCGTTCCAGCATTTGCATGTAGAGGCTGAATCCAATGGATTCTATTTGGCCTGACTGCTCCCCACCTAATAATTCGCCTGCGCCACGTATTTCCATATCCTGTGTGGCCAATGCAAAACCAACACCCAGCTCCCCGGCAGCTTCAATGGCTTCCAGCCTTTTTTTAGCATGGGTGGTCATTGCTTTCGGATGAGGTGTCATTAGATACGCATAGGCTTGGCGATGTGAGCGACCGACGCGTCCGCGTAACTGGTGTAATTGTGCCAAACCAAATTTGTCAGCGCGTTCGATAATTATGGTGTTTGCATTGGATATATCAATACCGTTTTCAATGATGGTACTGCACAGTAATACATTGACGCGACGATGGTGGAAATCTGACATCACCCGCTCCAGCTGTTTGGTGGGCATTTGGGCATGTCCTATGCCTATGCGCACATCTGGTAACAGCTCTTGAATTTCCTGAGCGCAGCGATCTATGCTTCTAACTTCATTGTGTACGTAGAATACCTGGCCGCCACGCATCAGCTCTCTTGCAATTGCTTCCCGGATGATCTGTTTGTTCCAGCGAGTTACAAAAGTTTTAATTGATAAGCGCTTGGCTGGTGGAGTGGCAATAATAGAAAGGTCTCTTATCCCTCCCACTGCCATATTCAGTGTTCTTGGAATCGGGGTTGCTGTTAGTGTGAGTAAATCAACCTCAGCTCTGAGGTTTTTTAGACGCTCTTTCTGGCGAACGCCAAAACGATGTTCTTCATCGACAATGACCAGGCCAATTTCTTTAAAGGTAAATGCTTTGTTTAGCAGTCGATGTGTGCCAATGATTATATCGACGTTGCCAGAATTGAGTTTTAGGCGGGTTGCCTCTATTTCCGCTTCTGATCTCAGGCGAGATACAAGTTCAATACTAATAGGCCAATCTGCAAACCGGTCTACAAAAGTATCAAGATGTTGTTGGGCTAGTAGAGTTGTGGGCACAAGTATGGCTACCTGTTTGCCCGCCTGCACGGCAATGAATGCGGCACGCATGGCTACCTCGGTTTTTCCAAATCCTACATCGCCACAAATAAGTCTGTCCATGGATTGTGCGCTTGCCATATCCTTTATGACGCACTGGATTGCATCACTTTGATCTTGTGTGAGTTCAAAGGTGAAGCTCTCAGCGAATTGCTGATAGTCGTTCTCTTCTGCCCGCATGGAAATGCCGGTCCTGGCTTCTCTCCGGGCGTAAATGTTCAAAAGCTCAGCAGCCACATCATGTATTTTTTCTGCGGCTTTTCGCTTGGCTTTTTCCCACTGGTCTGAGCCAAGTTTATGGAGTGGGGCATGGCTGTCATCGGCACCTGAATACCTGGAAATCAGCTCTAGCGAAGTAACAGGGACATACAGTTTCGCATCGTTTGCGTAATGTAGAGTCAAAAACTCTGAAGGCGTGCCATCAATATCAAGTGTTTGCAGGCCATGGTATCTTCCTACACCGTGCTGAATGTGCACGACTGCGGCACCAATACTTAACTCAGCCAGATTGCGGATGATCTGGTCAGCATCAATAGCGGCCGGGGATTTTTTTCCGCGCGGGGTTTCAGGTGAACGACCAAGCAGTTGAGATTCAGTTATTACCGCCAGATCGGGTGTTAGCAGTGGGGTTTCGATATCTGAAATTGTGATACCAGTATCCCAACCTTGATCTTCAAAGGATTGGAACGAAGCGCAACGGGTAGGCGACAGTCCGGCAGTTTTGAGCAAGGCTTCAACCAGCTCCCGGCGTCCAGCAGATTCAGCGGTAAATAAAATTCGCCGGTCCCGGGACATGACGAATTCCTGCAGTGCCTGATATGAATCCTTTAATCGGACATTGGCCGCAACCTCGGGCAGACATTCCGAGTCAAATGTTAAGCGGTGTTGATCCCCGTTCAATCTTATTTGGGGATAGGCTTTTAATGCAGCAAATAGTTCTTCAAGGCGCAGAAACATCTCCGAGGGCTGAAGTATTGGCCTCTCGATATCGTGCCTTAGGCTATCGTAACGGCTCTCCAAATCAGCCCAGAAATGTTGCGCAGAATCCTGAATGGTCTCGGTGAGTACTATGGTGGTTTGAGTGGGTAAATAGTCAAACAGCGTAGATAATGAGTCAAAGAACAAGGGTAAGTAGTATTCGATTCCGGCTGGAACAAAACCGCTGCTGACATCCTGATAAACCGGGCACTGTCGATGATCTACATCAAAGTAGTCGTGCCAGCGTGTCCTAAAGGTAGAAATGGCTTCCGGATTGAACGGAAACTCATGCGCAGGTAGCAACCGTATTTCAGACACTTTTTCGATCGTGCGCTGGGTCTCTGGATCAAAGGTTCTGAGGCTATCTATCTCTGTATCAAATAAATCAACGCGGTAGGCACTTTCCGCTCCCATCGGGTAAATATCGATGAGGGAGCCACGGGAGGCATATTCACCTCGCTCTGTGACAGTTTCGACGTGGCGGTAACCCGAGCGCTCAAAGGTTAATCGAAAGGCCTGCAAGTCGAATTCCTGACTTTCGTTCAGGATGAGGCTGTGTGCTCCCAGGAATGTTTGCGGTGAGAGTCTTTGCATTAGCGTACGTACTGGAACGATTAAAATACCCCTGCTCAGGCTGGGTAGTATTGATAAGGTGTTGAGTCGCTCAGAAACAATATCCGGGTGGGGAGAAAATGGGTCATACACCAGAGTTTCCCAGTCTGGAAAAATCAGCACTTGCAGGTTTTCGTCTCGAAGATAAAAGGATATTTCGCTCTCTAGCTGAAAACTTTCGGCGGAATCTGCAGTAACAACCAATATTAAGCCTGGGTATTGATCGGCATATCGGGCAATGGCAAGGGCCCGAGCGGAGCCCTGGAGCCCGTTCCACGCTGTACGTTGCCCTGTTTCCTTGGATGCAGGGGGACTTAATGGGCTGTATAAATTCATAAATTAATGTGGAGTCGAGGTATCAGGAGGAAAAAGTAGGGTTAACTGGGTTTTTGCACTCATTCTACCCTTAAAGGGCTGGATACAGAACTGAAAGCGCGCTAAAGTTTGCGCCGATTCATTGGCCCAGCTGATTTTAAGATAAATTTGAAGCTATTTTGGTAGTTTCGATGAGATTGACGCTGCCTCAAAAGAGTATGCTTTTAAGTTTATAGACTGACCGTGATGAAACCAACTAACATACAAGATGCAAACTACTTCCATAAAGTAGTTGATTGTCAATGGGCATGCCCCGCGCATACGCCTGTACCTGAGTATATCCGATTGATATCCCAGGGAAGATACACTGAGGCCTATATGCTCAACTGGGACTCAAATGTATTCCCGGGAATATTGGGTCGTACCTGTGATCGTCCCTGTGAACCAGCCTGTCGTCGGGTGCGAGCGGAAGATACTCCGGTCGCTATTTGCCGATTAAAGCGGGTAGCCGCCGATTATAAGGGGGATATCCAGCGTTATCTGCCCACCATTCCGTCTACTAAAAATGGCAAGAGAGTAGCCTTGCTTGGTGCAGGGCCGGCATCACTGGCCGTAGCGCGAGATTTGATGCCTTTGGGATATGAAGTGCATATTTTTGACAGGGGGGTTGCTGGCGGCGGTATGATGCGCTCTCAAATACCGGCATTTCGCTTGCCCGAAAAAGTATTAAATGAAGAGGTGGACCTGGTATTGGACATGGGTGTCGAGTGCCATTTTGATTATGAGATAGACAGTATGAAAAACATGCTGTCGCAACAGTTTGATGCCTATTTTATAGGCACCGGTGCGCCGCGTGGAAGGGATTTGGATATTCCCGGGCGTAACGAATGCAGCGAGCATATTTCCATCGGTATTGACTGGTTATCCAGTGTTGCTTTTGAACATGTCGACAGCATAAAGGGCAAAGTTATTGTTTTGGGTGGTGGAAACACGGCTATGGATTGCTGTCGGACTTCCCGTCGTCTGGGCGCTGAGTCAGTACATGTAGTTGTGAGATCTGGCTTTGAGGTGATGAAAGCATCAGATTGGGAAAAAGAAGATGCCATGGCCGAGGGTATTCCCATTACAAACAATCGTCCACCGTTGGAATTTGTACATGAAAATGGAAAATTGAAAGGCATTCTTTTCCAGTGTATCGAGCAGGTTGAAGATGAAAACGGGCGTCTCAAGTCCGTTCCCACAGGGGAACCTGACGTTTTTATGGAAGCAGACCATGTTTTATTGGCCATAGGTCAGGAAAACTACTGTCCATGGATTGAACGGGATTTAGGTATAGCATTTGATAAATGGGACTGCCCGGAACTGCATGAGGAAACGCTGCAATCTACCCTGGATAATGTCTTTTTTGGTGGTGATTCTGCCTTTGGTCCGGAAAATATAATTCAGGCTTCAGCACTTGCCCACAAAGCGGCTATTTCTATCGATCTGTTTTGCCGTGGTAAAGACGTACTTAAAGACCGACCGGTAGCGGGTTTGAGGCTTAGTAGTACCAAAATGGGGATGCACGAATGGTCTTATGACAGTAATTATGACGAGTCTGTCAGACATGCGGTTCCTCAAGTAGATTCTGGGCTGGCGCTCAGGGATATTAAAGTTGAGGTTGAACTGGGATTTGATGAGAAGCTTGGTCTTGAAGAAGCGCAGAGATGTCTCAATTGCGACGTTCAAACAGTATTTACTGAGCAATTGTGCATTGAGTGTGATGCTTGTGTGGATATTTGTCCCATGGATTGCATAACCTTCACGCCAAATGCTGAGGAAACTGAGCTAAGAGCCTCTCTCAAAATACCGGCGGAGAACATTGAACAAGCCCTGTATGTGTCGGAGGCGCTGAAAACAGACCGGGTTATGGTTAAAGACGAAGACGTGTGTTTGCATTGTGGCCTGTGTGCTGAACGCTGTCCTACCAATGCGTGGGATATGCAAACCTCGGTTATTCAGGTGCCCAGCCTTGCTGTGCCCAGTCTGCCTCTTACAGAAGAAGGGTAGGTGACTCCAATGAGATTTGTCGATCAATAATGAAAGGTCATGTATGGCTGAAAATTTCTTTAGTGCGCACGATGATTAAGTATCTATTATGATTAAATATAATGATTTTGTTATCCGCTTTGCCAATGTAAATGGCTCTGGTTCAGCCAGTGCTAACAACATGTTTGCAAAGGCGCTATTCCGAATGGGAATACCTCTGGCTATTCGCAATCTATTTCCTTCCAACATTCAAGGCTTACCGACTTGGTTTGAAGTGCGGGTAAGTGAGGCGGGTTTCGTCGGACGGCGTGAAGGTGCCGATATCATGGTGGCCATGAATGCCGAAACCTATGCAGAAGACATAGAGTCTATTCTGCCGGGCGGATACTTGCTCTACGATGCTTCAAAACCTTTAGCCAAAGAATTGCATCGTTCGGATATTACCGAGATTGGCATTCCTATTGCGGCCATGTTACTGGATGAGTTCAGCGACCCAAAACAGCGATCCCTGTTCAAGAATGTGGTGTACCTGGGAGTGCTTTCCAAATTACTTAATATGGATTTCGAAGTATTGAGTGACATGGTGCATGTTTCCTATCGTGGCAAGGATCAATTGATCCGGCCAAATATTGCTGCACTTGAAATTGGGCGTAAATATGCCAGTGATAATCTGACCAGCCCTCTGCCGTTGCAGGTGCGTCACAGTGATGCTGTTGGTGATCGCATACTAGTCGATGGAAACACTGCTTCTGGTTTGGGATTTGTATATGGCGGTGCAACAGTATGTGCCTGGTATCCGATAACGCCTTCCACTTCTGCTGTGGAAGCCTTTGAAAGTTATGCTAACAGCATGAGAATAGACAAGCAGACCGGACGCAAAAATTTTGCCATTATCCAGGCAGAAGATGAATTGGCATCAATTGGTATGGTGATCGGTTCAGGCTGGAATGGCGCGCGTTCGTTTACTGCTACCAGTGGACCAGGCATTTCACTCATGAGTGAGTTTTTAGGGTTGGCTTATTTTGCTGAAATTCCCGCTGTGATCCTTGATGTACAGCGGACAGGACCTTCCACCGGTATGCCGACTCGCACCCAGCAAAGTGATTTGCTAGCGGCGGCATATGCCTCGCATGGAGACACCAAACACGTATTACTTATTCCCTCTACGCCTGTTGAGTGTTTCGAGTTTTCGGCGGAATCCCTGGACCTTGCTGATCGTTTGCAGACGCCCGTACTTATTATGAGCGATTTGGAGTTAGGCATGAACGAATCGATATCAGAACCGTTCACCTGGGATGACGAAAGCAAATATGATCGGGGCAAGGTGCTTGATAAAGCTGGACTAGATGATATTGAACGCTTCGGACGGTACCTGGATCCTGATGGCGATGGTATAGGTACGCGAACTCTGCCTGGAACACATCCATCAAAAGGTGCTTTTTTCACCCGAGGAACATCTCGGGATAGCTATGCTGCTTACACCGAAGATCCGGAGCACTACGTTGCCAATATGCAGCGATTGGAGTTAAAGTGGAAAACTGCCGCGGGCCTGGTTCCTGCGCCAGAGATTGATACCCGGGCTAATGGAGAATACGGACTTATTTATTATGGTACTTCTGCGTTGCCCATGCCGGAAGCTATCCAGCACTTAAAGGACGCAGGTATAGAAATTGACCTGATGCGCATTCGCGCATTTCCGTTTAGTGAGGTGGTATTCGATTTTGTTGAATCGCATACTCAGGTTTTTATTGTAGAACAAAATAGGGATGCTCAATTAAAAACCTTACTGGTGACAGAAGGGAGTATAAATCCGGCAAAATTACCCTCAATACTGTATTACGGTGGCCTCTCTATTACGGCTGAATTCATTAGTTCTGAGCTTATCAGCTTTTTTGAAAAAACTGCCAGTCCACGCATTTCGGAGGTGAAATAATGACTTTTCTTGCTAAGCCTTCAGTCCGCCACCGGAAACTCAAACTGAACGAACTGGGCCTGTCTCACCGGGATTATGAAGGGCCGGTATCGACCCTGTGTGCTGGTTGTGGACATGATTCCGTCAGTGCGGCCATTACCACTGCTTGTGCTGAACTTTCGTTGCCGCCACACCGGTTCGCTAAAATATCTGGTATTGGTTGCTCTTCCAAAACGCCCAGTTATTTTCTTGATAAATCCCATGGGTTCAATTCTGTGCATGGCCGAATGCCGTCAGTGGCAACGGGTACCAGCCTGGCAAACCGGGATTTGCACTTAATTGGTGTCTCTGGCGATGGCGATAGTGCTTCAATTGGCCTGGGTCAGTTTGCGCATATTGTCAGGCGGCGTATCAATATGCTGTACATTGTTGATAACAATGGCACTTATGGTTTAACCAAGGGTCAGTTTTCTGCCACTAATGACCAGGGTTCTACGAATAAACGCGGCGTGCCCAATCTGTACGCGTCAATCGATTTGGTGAGTGTTGCGATGCAGTTAGGGGCTACTTTTGTTGCGCGTAGCTTTTCCGGAGACAAATCCCAACTTGTGCCCCTCATCAAGGCAGGTTTAAAACACCCTGGGTTTGCCTTTATCGATGTTATTTCACCTTGCGTGGCATTTAATAACCATGAAGGCTCCACGAAAAGTTACAATTATGTACGTGACCACGATAGCCAGGTCGTCAACGCCGATCTGGTTTTGCCCCAGGCAGAAATTACCACAAACTATGCACCGGGTGAGCAAGAGAACGTGACCATGCCAGATGGGTCAATTTTGAGACTGAGTAAATTGGCATCTGAATATGATCCCAGAGATCGTTTGGCGGCGCTGAACTATGTGCAGTCGAAAGCAGAGGTTGGAGAGATTGTAACCGGGCTGCTTTATATCGATCCCGACTCGTCGGATTGCCACACTATTATGAATACTACTGAGCAAGCATTGAATGAACTGGACGAATCTGTACTTTGTCCAGGTGAGGCATCGCTCGCGGAAATAAACGCAAGCTTCAGGTAACTTACAAGCTGTTCACATTGCATACTTCTCAGGTCTTTGCTTTGCGTCACAGTTGTGCAAAGCTGCGCCCTGAATTCTCCCCTGCTGGGGTAACTATTTTTGGCCGGTCTGAAACGCTGGGCCATTTTGCTATTGATGAGGATTATTCATGGCATTGGATAAACTGGAAGACTACTTTCCTGATTGGCGTGAAAGAGAAGCGTTGGCGGAGTCGATGATTCCAATCATTGGCCGCCTATACCGAAAGAATGTCGTGACCTATTGTTATGGCCGGGCGTTGCACAATCAGAGCGTGATCCAGATTATGAAGACCCACCGTTATGTGCGCCAGGTGGCCCAGAACGAGCTGTCTGAATTCGAGAGTTTCCCGATTTTGGAAGCTTTGGATAGGCTTGATCTGGGGCCTTGCCATGTGGATATTGGAAAGTTAGCCAATGGTTACTTTTTAGCCTCTGACAAAAAGGAAAGTATTAACCCGGAGGCCTATTTACGCATTGAATGTGCGGAGGTGCTTGGAAGCAATAAACCGCCCCTAAAACAACCCCAAGATGTTGTCCTGTACGGTTTTGGGCGTATTGGCCGCCTGCTTGCGCGTCTGTTGATCGAAAAAATGGGCGGTGGAGAACAGCTCAGGCTTAAAGCAATCGTTGTGAGAAAGGGCAGTGATGATGATTTGTTGAAGCGGGCGAGTTTGCTTAGAAGAGATTCGGTACATGGTGGCTTTCAAGGAACCATTCGGGTTGATGAAGAAAATCAATGCATTATTGCTAACGGAAACGTCATTCGCCTGATATATGCAGATTCACCGGACCAGGTGGATTATGAGCATTACGGTATAAGCAGTGCAATTATCATCGACAATACCGGTGTTTGGCGCACACAAGAGGCCCTGGGCAAACATTTACAGTCTAAAGGCGCTGCTAAAGTTGTATTGACAGCACCTGGCAAAGGTAATGTAAAAAATATCGTCTCGGGTATTAATTCCGGTGACCTGGAGCAGTCGGATACCATAATTGCTGCTGCGTCCTGCACAACAAATGCAATTGCTCCACCACTAAAGGCTATACATGATGAATTTGGTATTTTAAGCGGGCACGTTGAAACTGTGCATGCGTATACCAATGACCAGAACCTTTCTGACAACTTCCACAAAAAGAACCGTCGTGGACGCAGTGCACCATTAAATATGGTCATTACCGAGACAGGTGCTACCAATGCTATCATCAAGCTGATACCAGAACTCAAGGGACGACTGACAGGTAATGCTATTCGTGTTCCTACACCTAATGTTTCACTGGCAATATTGAACCTCAACCTCGAATCCGAAGTGAGTGTTGGACAAGTGAATGAGTTTCTCAGAAATTCCTCTTTGCATTCAAAACTTCAGCGCCAAATGGAATTTACTATGTCCCCGGAAGTCGTATCTTCGGATTTTGTGGGTAATCGCCATGCTTGTATTGTTGATGGAGGCGCAACGCTTGCATCGGAAAACCGGGTAGTACTTTATGTTTGGTACGATAACGAGTTCGGGTATGCTTGCCAGGTGGTACGGGTAGTTCAAAAATGGGCGGGGATTAAATACCCACTCATTCCAGCCGATGTGGCAAAAATCGGCTTCGAATAAATGGCTGTACAGGGGTTTAGTCACCTTATTTGCTAATTTATTAGCAACTTTATTCCATTCCGGCTCAATCCCCTGTTGAGCCGAACTTTCTCAATCCCTATAATGCTCGCGGCCTGGTATTGTTGAGTCTTCCTTAACTGCCGAGTCAGTACCGAGACTAAAAATTGGGATATACTCTAAACCCTACAAAATGGACCGATTCCCGGGACGTTTGCTGCATATAGTTTGAATGGTAATTCATGAGAAAAATATATAAAGGACTGAATCTACCCATCGCTGGAGCCCCGGCGCAACAGATATCTGAGGCAAGCGTGCAGACTGTGGCTGTATTGGGTAACGATTACGTAGGTATGAAGCCTACGATGCATATCAAAGAAGGCGATCGGGTAAAGCTGGGACAAAAACTCTTTTCTGACAAGCGTAATGAAGGTGTCCATTTTACGGCACCTGCAAGTGGCACGGTAGTGAATGTCCATCGTGGCGCCAAGCGCGTACTGTTATCTGTTGTTATCGAGATTCAGGGTGATGAGGCGGAGCAGTTTGGTCAATATACGGTCGAGGAGATATCATCTCTTGAGCGAGAGCAGATTGTTTCCCAGCTTGGTGAATCAGGTATGTGGTGCAGTTTTCGAACGCGTCCATTTAGTCGGATTCCTGCAATTGATTCCACACCACATTCAATTTTTGTAACGGCCATCGATACCAATCCATTGTCTGCGGACCCGGCTACAGTCATTGCGGACAGTGGTGATGATTTTCGTAATGGATTAAAAATTGTTGCCAAACTGACGGAGGGCAAAATCTTCGTTTGTACTGATGAGGCTTTGAGTGTGTCTACTGATGTATCTAGCGTTGTGCATGAGACCTTTAGTGGGCCTCACCCGGCAGGGTTGGCGGGCACACATATACATTATCTGGATCCAGTCAGTGCAAATAAAACCGTCTGGACGATTAACTACCAGGATGTGATTGCGATTGCTAGGCTCTTTGAATCTGGAAAGTTATCTACACAGCGCATTGTGGCCCTGGGCGGGCCGAATGTAAAACAGCCACGTTTGCTCAAGAGTCGCTTGGGAGCGAGTATAGCTGAACTTGTGGACGGTGAATTGAACGAAGGCCTGTCTGCTATGAGTCAAAGAGTGATATCCGGGTCAGTGCTATCCGGTTTTAAAGCCTCGGGTGAAGTAGCGTATTTGGGCCGTTACCATAATCAGGTGAGTGTCCTGCCCGAAGGTGGCGAGAGAAAATTATTCGGGTATTTGGCACCTGGCATGCGGCAACACTCGGTACTCCCCATTTTTCTTTCTCGCTGGTTCAACAAAGGGACTCTGGATATTAGTTCAGACAGTAATGGCAGTGCGAGAGCGATGGTACCCGTTGGAAGTTATGAAACGGTAATGCCTTTAGATATTCTGGCCACGCAACTGTTACGTAGTTTGTTAACCACTGATCTGGAACTGGCGATAGATCTTGGATGCCTGGAGCTTGATGAAGAAGACCTGGCTCTGTGTACATATGCATGCCCTGGTAAATATGAATATGGCTCAGTACTTAGACGTGTTTTGAATACTATTGAGAAGGAAGGCTGATGAAACTAAGACAGTTTCTGGACAATATCGCACCAAATTTTGAAAAAGGTGGCCGGTTGGAAGCATTTTTTCCAGTATACGAAGCCATTGATACTGCTCTGTATACACCGGCAACGGTTACCACTGCGCCAACCCATGTCAGAGATGGATTGAATCTGAAACGCATCATGATGACGGTATGGCTGTGTGCGTTTATTCCAGCCTTGGCGGGGGCCTATTTTGCCGGTCTGCATGCTAACGAAGCGATGCAGGCACTGGGCCAGACAAGCGTGGATAACTGGCGGGCGCTAATCCTTGACCCTCTAACCAACTACAGCCCAGACAGTGTCTGGGACTGTGTAGTGCACGGCTTTAGTTATTATTTCCCACTCTACATCGTAGTTTTTATGGGCGGTATTATATTTGAAGCTTGGTTTGCCTCGAAAAGAGGCCATGAAATCAATGAAGGGTTTTTTGTTACCAGTATTTTATTCACGCTGACTTTGCCTGCAAGTACGCCTTTGTGGATGGCTGTTGTGGGTATTATTTTTGGGGTAGTGATTGGTAAAGAAGTATTTGGCGGAACGGGTAAAAACTTTTTGAACCCAGCGTTAACTGGCCGTGCATTTTTATATTTCGCCTATCCGGCACAAATGTCAGGTGATTCTGTATGGGTAGCCGTGGATGGATTTACCCGGGTCACCCCGTTAGGAAATGCTGCTTTGGGGCAGGACTACGGTGTCACCTGGATGCAGGCTTTTATAGGCAATATGCCCGGAGCATTGGGTGAGACTTCCACGCTAGCGCTATTGTTGGCGGCATTTATTCTGGTCGTGACGCGTATCGCGTCATGGCGAATTATGCTGGGCTGCGTTATCGGGCTTGGAGCTATCGTCCTATTGTTCAATATGATTGGATCGGATAATGCCATGTTCCAAATGACCCTGAAATGGCATCTGGTGCTGGGGGGCTTTGCTTTCGGTGCAGTCTTCATGGCGACGGATCCTGTTTCTGCCTCGATGACCAATAATGGCCGTTGGGTATACGGTATGTTGATCGGTGTAATGTGTGGCTTAATCAGAGTAGTGAACCCGGCATTTCCAGAGGGTATGATGCTGGCCATTCTTTTTGGCAATCTGTTCGCACCCTTGATTGATCATTTTGTTGTTCAGTCAAATGTGAAGAGGAGAAAGGCTCGTGGTTGATTCGAAAGCATTTAATAAAGACAGCATTAGCAATATTCTCATTGTCGCGGTATCTGTCTGTCTGGTGTGTTCTGTTTTGGTTGCCGGTACTGCGGTGGCACTTAAACCAGCGCAGCTCGCGAATAAACAGCTGGATATACGAAAAAATATTTTACGTGCTGCTGGCCTTATGGGGGAAGATTCACTTCCAGGAGAACAGGTAGACGAATTATTTGGGCAGTTTTCAGTAAAAATTATTGATCTTAAGAGTGGTGAATATAACGATGAAATAGACATTGATAGTTTTGATCAACTTAAATCTTCCAAAGATCCGGGCTTGTCAAATGCATTATCTGGTGACGATGATCTGGCTACACTTCGGCGTCTGGAAAGGTACTCTCTGGTTTATTTGGTTGAGGGCGAGCATGGCCTTGAAAAACTGGTTTTGCCTATACGCGGATATGGCCTTTGGGGTACTTTGTATGGCTACGTCGCTATTGAAGGGGATTTAAATACCATAGCTGGGCTGGCATTTTACCAGCATAAGGAAACCCCGGGGTTAGGGGGCGAGGTAGATAACCCTGATTGGAAGGCTCTTTGGGCCGGTGTGAAAATATTTACGCCAGACGGCTCTCCGGCAATTAGCTTGGTTAAAACGCGTTCAGCAGCCGAAAGCACGGCTGCGGCATATGAAGTGGATGCATTGTCTGGTGCGACCCTTACTTCCCGAGGGGTTCAGAACCTGATGCGGTTTTGGATGGGCGATATGGGATTTGGTCCCTTTTTGAAAAACTTGTCAAAGGAAGCATAAGTTATGAGCACTGCCAAAGACGTCTTTCTGGAACCCATCTTTAATAATAATCCAATTACTTTGCAGGTTCTGGGCATATGCTCTGCCTTGGCAGTTACGATAAAATTGTCAACCACGCTGGTTATGTGTATTTCTGTTATTGCCGTCACTGTAGCATCTAATTTCCTGATTTCTTTATTGCGAGATTACATTCCTACAAATATTAGAATAATTGTGCAAATGACCATTATTGCTTCATTGGTAATAGTAGTGGATCAGGTATTACAGGCAGTAGCTTATGATCTGAGCAAAAGTATGTCGGTGTTTGTGGGTTTAATTATTACTAACTGCATCGTGCTGGGGCGAGCAGAAGCGTTCGCCATGCAGAATGGTCCCGGACTGTCGGCACTGGATGGTTTGGGAAATACTCTTGGCTACGGGTTGCTACTGGTGCTTGTAGCATTGATTCGTGAACCATTAGGTGCGGGCACATTACTGGGTTACCCGGTCTTACACACAGTGTCTGACGGAGGCTGGTATTACACCAATGGCATGTTGCTACTTTCGCCCAGTGCTTTTTTTATCATTGGATTATTTATTTGGGCCATGCGCACTTGGAAGCCGGAGCAGGTAGAAGATCCAGAATATCAGATTAGCAGTGATGCTCAGTTAATGGAGACTGTCTAAATGGAGCATTACCTCGGCATTTTTGTTAAAGCGATATTCATCGAAAATATGGCGCTAACCTTTTTTTTGGGTATGTGCACATTTATTGCTATTTCTAAAAAAATCGAAACAGCCTTTGGACTTGGTGTTGCTGTAGTTGTGGTGTTGGGATTAACCGTACCCATCAATAACCTGATTTATAACTATTTGCTCAGGGAAGGTGCTCTGGCTTGGGCTGGATATCCTACTGTAGATTTGAGTTTTCTGGGCTACCTTTCTTATATAGGTGTCGTTGCAGCCGTGGTACAAGTACTGGAAATGATCCTTGATAGATATGTACCCTTTTTGTACAGCGCTCTAGGCATTTTCTTGCCACTTATTACGGTTAACTGCGCCATATTGGGGGCCGTGCTTTTTATGGTCGAACGAGATCAGAGCTTTGGTGAGAGCGTGGTGTTTGGTCTGGGTGCAGGCGTTGGTTGGGCGCTTGCGATCACTGCATTAGCGGGTGTTAGAGAAAAACTCAAGTACAGTGATGTGCCTCAAGGATTGCGTGGACTGGGTATTACGTTCATTTCAGTTGGCCTTTTGTCCTTGTGCTTCATGTCGTTTGGCGGCATAGATATCTAAAGGAACTATTCATGAGTACCACTATAGTATTGGGCGTTGCCATGTTTACAGGAACAGTGTTGTTTCTGGTTATGGTTATTCTGTACGCTCGCTCTCGACTTGTAGCATCAGGTGATATCGTAATTGGTATAAACGGCGATCCAGAGAAAAATGTGCAGACTCATGCGGGCGGAAAGTTGCTGGGTATACTTGCTGCGGAGGGCATATTTTTATCCAGTGCCTGTGGCGGTGGTGGTACTTGTGGTCAATGTCGATGCCAGGTATCCGGCGGAGGTGGCTCGATACTGTCCACTGAAGAAGGGCACTTCACGCGCGGAGAAATTCGCGACAACTGGCGTTTGTCTTGCCAGGTTGCGGTTAAGCAGGATATGCAGATAGTCATTCCTGAAGATGCATTTGGCGTAAAACGCTGGGAATGCGAAGTTATATCAAACCACAACGTTGCTACGTTTATTAAAGAACTTTATTTGAAACTTCCGGAGGGTGAAGAAGTTGCCTTTAAGGCTGGTGGTTTCGTTCAGCTGGAAATTCCCCCCTATCAAATGGAATATGCTGATATTGATGTTGAAGAGGAATATCAATCAGATTGGGAAAAGTTTGGTGTTTTTAAAAATAGTAGTGCCGTCAATGAAACGACTATTCGTGCCTATTCAATGGCAAATTACCCTGGTGAAAAGGGCATCCTAAAATTTAACATCAGGGTAGCGTCACCGCCGCCAGGGACAGACTTTCCTGCAGGGAAAATGTCTTCCTACATATTTAATCTTAAGCCGGGTGATAAGCTAACGGTGTTTGGTCCCTATGGAGATTTCTTTGTAAAACCCACACCCGCAGAAAAAATCTGGATTGGCGGAGGAGCTGGCATGGCGCCATTGCGTTCTCAGCTATTTGATGAGCTTAAACGAAACAATAATACCTCTAAATTGAGCTTTTGGTATGGTGCTCGTTCGTTACGTGAAATGTTCTATACCGAAGACTTCGATTCATTGGCAGCTGAGTATGGGAATTTTGAATGGCACGTTGCTCTCAGCGACCCGCAGCCTGAAGATAAGTTTGACGGCTACCAGGGTTTTATTCATCAAGTTGTGTATGACAATTATCTTAAAGACCATCCCAGCCCGGAAGATTGTGAATACTATCTTTGTGGGCCACCACCTATGATTGCTGCGGTTCTGGATATGCTGGAAGACTTGGGCGTGGAGCCCGATAATATTTTGCTAGACGATTTTGGTGACTAATCAAACCATAGTTTGGTGTTTTCTTTATTTTTCAGGCTTATCCGTGAACTAAATTAGAATTCGATTTTTTTCTCTGTAATTGACATGGCAGTCTGCCTAGATGCTGTCTATCGTTAACCTAGTGATTAAAAATGGATATTAGATGGCCCACCATAAATATGAACTGGTTGATTTACTCGAGATCTTTCACGCCAGGTCTCTGCGTAACCAATTGATAAGTGAACTACGTAGACTAAGTGATGAAGAATATTGTCTGCCGGGGACGGACCTCGGCAAGCGGGAAGAAATTCGCTCCTACTATGAATCAATGCTCATTGTAAATGCGGAGCTTCTGCAGAACCTGGGAAGCCATTAGCAGTCTGGGAAGCCATTAGCCGTAGAGCCTTCAGTGACTGAGCCCTCAGCGGTACTTATAAAGAGCCCTCAGCGGTACTTATAAAGAGCCCTCAGCGGTACTTATAAAGAGCCCTCAGCGGTACTTATAAAGAGCCCTCAGCGG
>JAHRWB010000054.1 GCA_019090385.1 Pseudomonadales bacterium
GTGAGAATGCTCAGGGCGCAGCGTTGGATTATTTGTCATTTAAGTTGAATACCAAAGCGCTTGATAATCTGCCTGAACCGCGTCCAGCCCATGAAATATTTGTTTACAGTCCCTGTGTTGAAGGCGTGCATCTGAGAAATGGAGAGTTTTCTCGAGGTGGATTGCGCTGGTCAGACAGGCATGAGGATTACCGCACGGAAGTGCTTGGTCTTGTAAAAGCGCAATCGGTCAAAAATGCCGTAATTGTACCAACAGGTGCAAAGGGTTGTTTTGTTGTCAAGCGGAATACGGACAGTCGCGAAGCGTTTCTGGCTGAAGGTATCAAGTGTTATCGCATATTTATTCAGGGCTTGCTTGATTTGACTGACAACCTGGTAACTGGAGGGCAGGTCTCACCGAAAAATGTGGTTTGTTATGATGAAAAAGATTCCTATCTGGTTGTTGCTGCAGATAAAGGCACGGCTACATTTTCTGATACGGCGAATGAAATTGCAGAGGACTACGGCTTTTGGCTAGGAGATGCTTTTGCCTCTGGCGGTAGCAATGGTTATGACCACAAGGCCATGGGAATTACAGCGAAAGGTGCATGGATATCAGTTCAACGGCATTTTCTTGAAAAAGGCATAGATGTGCAGAAAGATGCCGTTAGTGTGGTTGGGATAGGTGATATGTCGGGTGATGTCTTCGGCAATGGTCTGCTTTCATCCAATGCCCTCGAGTTGGTGGCAGCATTTAATCATCAGCATATATTTATCGACCCCAACCCGGAAGCAGCCAGTGGATTTAAGGAGCGAGAGCGATTGTATGGTTTACCTGGCAGTAGCTGGACTGATTATGATGCGACTCTTATTTCTGAAGGTGGAGGAGTTTTTTCGCGTTTAAAAAAATCTATTCCAATATCCAGGCAGATGCGCGACCGGTTTGCATTGACTGCCAAGAAGCTTTCGCCGGATGATTTGATAAAGGAGATACTGAAAGCACCCGTGGGTTTGATCTGGAATGGGGGAATCGGCACCTACGTAAAATCAACCTATGAACTGGACTTGGATGTTGGCGACAGAGCTAACGATTCATTGCGTATCAATGCATGTGATCTGGGCTGCAGTGTTTTTGGCGAGGGTGGCAATCTGGGCATGACGCAAAAAGCGCGCATAGAGTTTGCCTTAAAGGGTGGTGCTGTGAATACAGATTTTATAGATAATTCAGCAGGTGTAGATTGCTCTGATCACGAAGTAAATATAAAGATTTTGCTGAATGGGATGGTAGAAGAGGGCTTGCTTGGCAAACAAGAGCGGAATCAACTGTTGGTCAATATGACCGAGGAAGTCTCTGACCTTGTATTACATAGTAATTACCGTCAGGGTCAGGCTTTGAGCCTGGCCCAACGGCATAGCGAAACGCGATATACAGAGTATCTGCGGCTCATACATATGCTGGAGCAGGAAGCTCAATTAAGCCGTGAGCTGGAAGATATTCCCAGTGACGAAGTCTTGCTTGAGCGAAAGCTCGAAGGTTTGGGCTTAACCCGGCCTGAGTTGGCAGTATTGCTTTGTTATGCGAAGCTGCATATAAAAATGCAGATGCTGGATTCAGATATTGATCAATATAGCGGCTTAAAGCGAGCGCTACAGATTGAGTTTCCCCCCAGTATTCGGGACAGTCATGCGGAACAGATTTCAGCGCATCCACTCAGACGAGAGATTGTTGCGACACAGATAGCTAACGACCTGGTACATCATATGGGCATTTCTTTTGTCAGCCATATGAAAGAGTTTGTCGGTGGTAGCTGCATGGATGTTGTTAAGGCATACGATATAACCGTTTCCGTGTTTCGAATTCGCGAGTCATGGCATGCAGTAGAGATGCTGCCGGGCCTGGATGAAAATTTTAAATTAAAGCTGATTTCTGAATTTGTTACTTTGGGTAGACGGTCGACCCGATGGTTTTTACGCCATCATCGTAGTGAGCTCGAAGCAGACACCTTGATTGAGCATTGTCGAGATCTTCTCGACAAACTCAGAGCACATCAGTCCACACTACGCAGTGCGGATAACTATGCAAACTGGCAAGTCAGTGTCCAGGAGGCAATTGATGCAGGTGTTCCGGAATCATTGGCAAAGACATGTGTTGATGCGGCAATGGCAGCAACCGGACTGCCAATTATTGACGCTGCGCAAAACGCCGGGGTTGAGGTTGAACTGGCCGCAGCTGTATATGCTCGACTGGGTGATATTTTGTGTTTCGACCTTTTTGGTGAACAGGTGACGCAATCCGAGACTGCCAATCATTGGCAATCTATGGAAAAAAGCAGTTTGCTGGATGATTTGAGCGCCTATCAGAGTTTTTTGACGACTCAGCTTTTGAACCAGATGGATGAGTCGGAAGCAGTTGATGATGCGATTCAGCGATGGCTGGATGCCAACGTCGATTTTATACAGGCCTGTACTCAGGTGATGGACCAGGCTCGGCATGCGCCAGAGCAAGAGTTTGCACTTTACTCAATGACTAGCCGTAAGCTGAGTGATTTGCGGCGCATGGTCGTGTAGAGCCTGAAGTAATCCAAATGAAAGTATCAGTTTGTAAATATCTCTTGCTGAGATTGCAGTATCTTGATGACCTGCTTCAATTCCTGATTGCTAATGTTGTCATTCGCGTGATCGTTTTCAATTAATGAGGAACACAGGTTTGCCCCGGCAAGCGCGATGCTGCTTTTTTGTTGGAATAGCGTTAGTGCCTGGCCGCCGCCAGCGATGATGTCTTTTATAACCAGAGGACTGAGCATACCGGCATTTTCAACGACCGGTTGATGGGTAATATTGTGAATGGCACTCAAAAATTTGGGACCGGCAAACTGCGGTGAAAAATGACCCGTGTGTTGGTGCAGCATTTGCTGGATGCTGTGAATGTAAAAGGCCAGAAATGGATTTTCCTGCCTGAAAAACATGAAGGCATTGTGTATTTTTTTGTAGGCCTTAATTTTGGATTTCACTATGCCGGGCTTAAGTGACTGATTTGTTTGAACCCAAGTTTCTCGTCCAAAGCCGTATAATTCTGATGACAGTAATAACTGCCTGGGTGTAAATATCAGAAAATCTGCATCGCACCAGACTACGCAGTCGTAACCCTTTTTTAGGGCTTTGTCTATCGCCAACAACCTTGCTATATCACTGGCTACGACAATCTGGTTTGCAGTTTTTAGGCGAATGAGTGGGTCAAGCAGCTCGAATATTTCATCTCCGATAAATCGGTAGTCAAAATTATTGTGTATTGCCCATCGCTGTACAGAATCCAGGCAGGATTGTAGCCAGCCGTAGGGTAGGGGCTGACGGTGTGACTGAATGACCAAGACCTTGTGTTTGCTAGTCGTATTGTTTGTGTTCATGAGTATGCGATGTGCTTAAGACCGCTATTTTCCCAGTTGTTGTTCCAGCGCTTAGGCAATATTAATGAGTTCTGGCTCGGTGTAGATTCGCTGAGTGTTTTACCTATCCCCAATTCGATACTATATATCAAAGTATCAAAAAAAATGTTGCAAAGAAAAAGAGGCCTGAGTGGGCATTGGTTCAGCTGGGCAGGTTCGCTACACTACACCGGTGTTTATGTCCGACGCCAATATTAAAAATATGCCCTGTTTCTGAATGTCCGAATGCAAAACTAAATACCGGCCTCCCGTGTTAGAAGATACTGTGGATATTCTTCTATGGCTTGACTCTGACCGGGAAGTAGCGGATGCCGAAAGGCAAGGCCGTGACCATCGTATATGGCGAGCTATGCCTACCCGTTTGGCAAATGAACCAGCGCAGATCGTGCAATACTGGTGGCAGTACATAGGGCGGGAAAGTTCAGGGGAATCAGCAAATAGTTGCTCGTCTGATACAGAGGATATTGAAAAATCACAAGGGCAGCACGTTGGTTATTTGCGAACACTGATTAACGTGTCGTTGATTGTTTTTGGTTTGCTGAGTGGAATGGGTATTTGTCTCGCAGTATTTCAATACGATGGGAGCCACCCTATCAATGTGGTTACAGTCATAGCCATTTTTGTAATATTACAGGTGCTGTTGGTCAGTTTGTCGCTATGTATGTTGATACCCAGGCGATCAGGGTTTTCAGGATTATTGGCGAATATAAATCCGGGGGCGGTTCTATCTAATTTGTTTGTGCATTTTATGGCGGGGCGAAGTAGTACAGACGTGTCTTTTTCGATTGTTGGGTCCATTGCCGGTGGGCATACCCAGGCCCAGCAAAAGTTTCTCCGTTGGCAATTGTTTAGCTGGTCCCAGCTGATGGGCTTGGCATTTAATATCGGTGCATTAGCGGTGGGTATTTTATTGATTATATTTACTGACCTGGCGTTTGGCTGGACGAGTACCTTGGTGTTCGAAACCAAAGAGTTTCAGGCACTGATACGGTTAGTTTCGATGCCTTGGTCGGCGATTTGGCCTGAAGCATTACCCACTGATGCACTGATTGAACAGTCCCGTTTCTTCCGATTGGAAACAGATGGTGTTGCGGAGAATATGGCCAGGGACTTAAGGGCATGGTGGCCGTTTTTGGTGGCGTGTATTTTGGTATATGGCCTTATGCCGCGTTTGCTTTTGTTGCTGGCGAGTCAGTTCCTGTTGCGGCGTGCGACCCTTAGTTTGCTGATGGAGCATCCTCAGATTGAAGCATTGCTGGAACGTATGCGTGGAGCGGAACTGGCCCTGGGTGCCAAGGGCCAAGAACCTCAGCCCGCAGTCATGGCCGAAGCAGACTATATAAAACCGGATAAACCCACGGGCAGAGTGCCGGTTATTATCTGGGCGGAGGCTGCACCTTTAGATAAATGGCTCAATTACTTGCGTGATGAATATGGAATAAAAGCCGGTGTTACTTTTGAGGCAGGTGGAGTTCGTACCTTGAGCGAAGATAGAGCCTGTGTGGCAAGCCTGGCTGCTTCAAATTCTACAGCAATTATCGTTGTGGTAAAATCCTGGGAACCTCCAGTAAATGATGTGCTGGATTTCATTAAGTCTCTGCGTCAAGCGTTAAATTCCTCCACCGATGTGCTTTTGATGCCTGTTGGACCAGATTTGTCCAAGGTTGAAGCCAGAGCATTACAAATATGGCGACATGCGCTGAATCGTCTGGCATGTGTCGATGTTTATGTGACAGATTCACTGTGATTCAGAGTGGAAATGCTGATGGATGATATACCTCGATTTGCGATAACCGGGCATCCGAATAAAGGCAAAAGCAGCATTGTTGCTACTCTGGCTGAAGATGCCAAGGTAGGGATCTCCGATTTACCAGGAACTACAACCCAGGCGCGGGTTTATCCTATGCGTATTGATGGCCAGATTCTCTATGAGCTAATTGATACGCCTGGCTTTCAACGCGCACGTGAAATGCTTGAGTGGTTAAAAGCTAGAGAAACTTCGGTTGTCAATCGCTATCAGGCTATTCTGGAATTTCAAAAGCAATATTCCGAAGATCCGCATTTCCATGATGAATGTCAGATACTAAAACCGATTATGGGCGGTGCAGGTATTTTATATGTGGTCGATGGTGGCAGACCTTACGGCCCCGAATATGAATGTGAGATGCAGATACTTCAGTGGACAGGACAGCCACGTATGGCCTTGATTAACTTGATCGGCGGTGAGGATTATGTGGATGACTGGCGACGAGCACTGGATCAGTATTTTTCTATAGTGCGGGTTTTTGATGCACAGCGTGCTGACTTTAGTAAAAGGATAGATTTGTTACGTGCATTCCAGAGCCTGGAAGAGTCATGGTCTACATCTATTGGAGTGGCTGTAGACGTATTGTTGGAGAACCGTGTTCAAAGGCAAAATCGCTCAGTGAGAGAAATCGCCAATTTTTTAGTCGACGTCATGTGCATGCAGGAATCGGTAGCCCTTAAAGATGACAAAGTTGATGTAGCGACGGAACAAAAACTGTTGCAAAGACTTCAGGGGAAAATCCGACGGCGTGAACAACAGACATACAATACTATTCAGCAAATTTGTGGGTATGCAGAGTTGGAGCGGCATATAGAACAAGTAGAGATACTAAATGAGGATCTATTTTCTGCTCGCAGTTTCAAGCTATTCGGCTTATCCAACTCCCAGCTGGCACTTACCGGTGCTGCTTCAGGTGCGGCGGCAGGTGGTGGGCTGGACGTTTTGACCGGGGGCACTTCCCTGTTCATGGGTGCAGGGTTAGGCGCTTTGTTTGGTGGTATAGGTGCTGTATTCAGCGCCAGAAGAATTGCGGAAGTGCAGGTGTTCGGCAATGCAATGGGTGGTTACGAATACCGGGTTGGGCCGGTTGCGAAACCAAATTTCCCCTGGGTGGTGCTTGGGAGGGTAGTTTTATTTTATAAGCTGATCTCTGAGCGTAACCATGCGCGTCGGGATGCATTGTTGATTGATGTTGGCTCGGCCAACAACTTTTCTGAGTCAATAGGCTTGCAGCAAAGACAGGCTTTTAACCGCATCTTTAAAATGCTACGCGAGCATCGGGTTATAGATGCAAAAAGCATGGAAAAACTCACGCAATTGCTTGTTGTCCTGTGTAAGTGAACAATGCCATGCAATCCAAGGTCATTGATCATCTGGGTGTAGCCAAAATAGCCTGGCCGATTGTGCTTTCCAATGTATCTGCACCTTTACTTGGCCTGGTTGATACAGCCGTGATCGGAAACCTGGGGGAGGCTTCACTTATTGGCAGTATTGCGGTAGCTGCCTTGTTATTTAGCTTTTTGTATTGGGGGTTTGGGTTTCTGCGTATGGGAACTACCGGTCTCATCGCCCAGGCATTTGGCGCAGGTGATAGTCTTGAAATTAGGGCCTCGGTATTTCGTGCCATATTGTTGGCGCTGTTTATAGGTTTTATCTTATTGTTACTTCAGGAACCCATCCTGAATGCCGCTCTCTCTATTCTGGACGGCAGTGCTACCGTCGAGGCGGGTGCTGCGAGTTATTTTTATATTCGGATCTGGAGTGCGCCGGCCAGTCTTATAAATTTGTCCTTGCTGGGTTTTTTTCTGGGCTTGCAGGATAGTCGGGCAGTACTTAAATTGCAGCTTTTGCTGAATGGCGTGAATATAGTTCTGGATATTATTTTTGTTGTTTTTCTAGACTGGGGTATCGAGGGTGTAGCATTTGCTACCTTGATTGCAGAGTATCTGACCTTGATAGTCGCTCTTGTTATGCTGCGTTTTATTCTAAGTAACATGAGTAAGGGTTCAAGCCCCACTCCTCGTCGGCCATTGTTGTATTTGCTCGATAAGAAAGCCATAAGAAGGATGTTGTCGGTTAATAGCGATATTATGGTCCGGACCATATGTTTGATTTTTGCATTGGCATGGTTTACTAATCAGGGTGCAAAGGCGGGGGACATATTACTGGCTGCTAATTCCATATTAATGCAGTTGATCAGTTTTGCGGCTTTTTTTCTGGATGGTTTTGCATTGGCGGCGGAGAGTCTTGTGGGAGCTGCGATAGGGGCACGTAACCACATAAGCTTAAGGATGAGTATTCGGCTTTCTACTGAGCTGGCCATCGTCACTGCTGTTGTGCTGAGTATGCTATTTGCCTTGCTTGGTGGGCCAATTATTAATTTTTTGACCAATGTGGAGAGTGTGCGTCTTGCGAGTACGACTTATCTACCCTGGGTAATTGCTGCCCCCTTTGTTTCGGTTTTTTGTTTCCAGTTGGATGGCATTTTTATAGGTGCAACGGCTACGGGAGAGATGCGTAATGCTATGCTGCTCTCATTGCTTATGTATCTGGGGACTTTCTGGGTTTTGATAACGCCTTTCGGTAACCATGGCTTGTGGGCGTCGCTCTTGCTTTATTATCTATATCGTGCGCTAACACTTATGCTTTATTTGCCCCGTGTGTATAAAAAAATCACTTGAATGGCGCCTGGATTCGCTTTAGATCCTGTTAGGTTATTTTAGATAGTTTTTAAGTGGGTGCCAGATGACATCTACCAGGTAACAGGATTATGTTTCCAGAGTACGGCCTTAGCTAGGTGGTGAAACCAGAATATTATCGACCATGATTTCCACGAGTGCTGACATTAACCAGGCAGCTGGTGGAATTATCAGATAGAAGGCCATGCGCCTGACATGGGCATGAAAAGGCCATTCCCAGACGGCTTTAATTCTGTCTTCGTAGTACAGCATATCCGGTAACTTGAAATCATCTTTGTGTATTTCTATTCGAGAACCAATAAGTGCCTGGGGATCTCCGAGAATGGCATTTCGGATTTTTGATAGTTCGTTCCTTTTTGCCTTTCTAACCCGTTTACGTAAAAACCAGATTGGGGGACTGACGATAATGGTGGAGAGTAGCATGACGCATTGCAGGGGTATGCCAACGGTGTAGTAGGAGGTACCTAACTCACCATCTATATCACCTACGGTTAGCATGCTGGACATAAGTACGATAGTGCCTATCATGGTTCTCAGTGGCTGATTGGCAAATACAGCCAGATCCTCCGCTCGGAGCAGATCGATTTTCACGGTATCTGCCAGTTCGAGAAATAGGCGCGTTTGTCGCCACAGAAAGGTGGTTACTCTGACGATACATATTCCGACAATGGTAAAGCACAGGGCACCCAAGACGATGTAAGGTAGAATAAAAATATTTACAAGGTCGCCTAGCGTATTTGAAATGGTCTGTAAAAATGGCATAGCGGTTGTGGCAGCGCGACCGACCATATATAAAGTCAGCCCGAGCAGAGTGCCCAAACTAAGTTCAAATCTGCGTTTTGCCGGGCTGTTTTGGATGAGTTTTTCCAGGGGTACACTGGCTACTAAGCCTGATTCACGCATTTCAATGAAATCGTTTTGCGCGCCCCGGGCCAAAGAGATCCACACACTGATAAAAATGGCAGGTAACAGAGAGAATACGTATTTTAATTCTGAGATGCCCGTGCCAATCTGGCCGTCGTTTTTGACTAGAAAAATTTCTGCGCTGTAACACAATATAAAAAACATCCCGAACAGAATCGCGGACAAAAACAGTCCATTCATTCTGAATTTGGTTAGCCAGTTAAACCCCCAGTAGTGCGTTAGTGCAACGGAGTCGTACTGCTTCATAGGGTGTTATCCTCTCAGGTCCCGCGTGTTTTTATTACTACTGTCAATTGGTTTCGGGGTTATTATGCGCTCGCTTGCTTCAACTTGCATTTTCTTCCAGATAGGTCCATCGCTCATAGGCAGAATTCATATCGCTTTGCACCTGATTAAGTTTGTTCATGGTATCGGCTATTTCATTTTTAGTCTGCTTGTAAAAATCATCCGCATTAATTTCGCCCTGAATATTGAGTTCAAGCTGTTCCAGTGTTTCTATTTTTTTAGGTAAACCCTCTAGTTCCAGTTTATCTTTGTAGCTAAGTTTGTTGTTTGTTACTTTTTTCTCATGGGCTGTAGTTGTTGGCTTGGCAGAAGAGGAATTCTTTGCTGAGCTGGGTCCCGTTTGTGCAGACTGGCGCAGCCAGTCATGGTATCCACCAACATATTCATTAACCCTGGAGTTTCCTTCAAACACCAGGGTGCTGGTAACAATGTGATCGAGAAATTCGCGATCATGGCTGACCAGAAAAACTGTGCCAGGATAAGTGTCGAGAATTTCTTCCAGTAGCTCCAGGGTTTCTATGTCAAGATCATTTGTGGGCTCATCCAGTACCAGGACATTGCCGGGTTTAGCGAATATGCGGGCCAGTAACAGCCGGTTGCGCTCGCCCCCGGAAAGACTACTGACCTTGGAATCGATTCGCTCCGGTGGGAATAGGAAATCACGCAGATAACCCACCACATGGCGAGGCTTGCCATTGATGGTCACGTTGTCAGAACCTTCTGCAACATTGTCACGCACACTGGCATTGAGGTCCAATTGATCCCGCTGCTGATCGAAATAGGCCACTTCCATTTTTGTACCCATATTCACTGTTCCGCTGCTCGGTGCGAGTTGACCCAGCAGAAGTTTCAGCAATGTGGTTTTCCCTGAGCCGTTTGGCCCTAGAATACCCACACGGTCACCGCGCATCACGGTTGTGGACAAATGGCTGATTATGTTGGTTTCAGGCGATCCGGCATAGTGGAAACTGACATCGTCGAGTTCGGCGACCAGCTTGCCTGAGCGCTCACCTGCATCGATTTTCAGCTTTACTTTACCCTGTTGATTGACACGTTCGGCACGGTTTTTGCGCATAGCTTCAAGATGTCTAACGCGACCTTCGTTGCGCGTGCGCCGGGCTTTGATACCCTGGCGAATCCAGACTTCGCCTTCGGCAAGTTTTTTGTCGAATTTTTTGTTCTGCTCAGTCTCAGCTTCGAGCAGGGCTTGTTTGCGTTGCAGGTAAGTATCGTAACTACCGGGAAATGAAGAGAGACTGCCCCGGTCCAGCTCAATAATGCGGGTAGCCAGGTGCCTGATCAGACTCCGGTCATGGGTGATAAAAATCAGGGCTCCGGAAAAACTCAGTAAAAACTCCTCCATATGATTGATTGTTTCAATATCCATGTGGTTGGTTGGTTCGTCCAATAGCAAAATATCCGGATCATTCACCAGTGCTCGGGCGAGCAAAGCTCTGCGGCGCAACCCACCGGAGCATTGACTGAAGATTGCATCTGGGTCCAGTCCGAGGCGGCTCAGTACTTCGTCAGTTTTCTGGCCTATATTCCAGGCGTCATGCTGTTCTATTTCATGTTGCAGGCGGGACAGTAAACTCAGATCACGCTCGGGGTCGTCTTCTACTGCAAGGCTTTCAACGTGATAGGCCGACACTATTGTGCCCGCGGTACCCAGGCCTTCCGCAACCATTTGGTAAATACTCTGGTCGGAGTCGATATCCAGGCTTTGCTCCAGGCAGGTTATCCGGGTGCCATCTCGAATCCACAACTCGCCTTCATCCTGGATTTTGTTTAGCAGTACCTTGAACAGGCTGCTTTTTCCTGTGCCGTTCCTGCCCAATAGGCACACACGCTCATTTTTTTCAAGCTTGAAGTCTATCTTGTCAAGCAGTGCAACATGTCCGTAGGCAAGGCTTACCTGTTTTAGTGTTAGTAAACTCAATGTATTAGTTGTCTCATAAGGAAATAAATTTCGTAAAAATGTGGGAAAGTAGAACTATATTTTCCAATAGAGTGGATCGTAATACAAATTAGGCAGCAATAACCCCACAGGTGCAGGTAAAATTTTGCTGGCTGATTAATGAAGGCAAAATTATATGTACCGTTTCAAGGACTTGGTGATTGATTTTAATGAGTTACGAAATCAAATTATTGGTGTTGATAGCCGTTTAGATACACCTTTTGGGTCTCGCTTGATGTTGTATGCAGATTATACTGCCTCTGGCCGTGGTCTCAAATTTATTGAGGAGTATCTGGTGCATGTGCAAGCGCATTACGCCAATACACACACGGAAGATGATTCCAGTGGTCGTATGACCACGCAATTGTTGCATGATGCGGAACGCTTGATTAAGCGGGCGGTGAATGCGGGTCCTGATGGGTGTGTTGTTGCTTGTGGGAGCGGGGCTACGGCTGCAATTGATCGGATACAACAGCTTGTAGGCATAAAATATCCACCTGCGACACAAAGAAATGTGCGTGATCTTATGACGCGTTGTCTAGGTCAGGATAGCACTGAAGTATTTGACCAGTTTTCTCGATTGCAACAACCGGTGGTGTTTGTTGGTCCGTATGAACATCATTCAAATGAGATTAGTTGGCGTGAAGGTTTGGCTACGGTCGTAGAAGTAAGCCTGGACAATGACGGGGGAGTGAACCTGACTCACCTGGAGCAGCTCTTGCGGGAAAAACAATACCAGGGACGTTTACGTATAGGATCATTTTCTGCCGCATCCAATGTAACGGGTATGAAAACTGATGTAGAGGCTATCGCGGTCTTATTGCATAAATATGATGCCCTGGCTTTTTTTGACTACGCTGCCAGTGCGCCTTATGTAGATATAGATATGAACCCGGTCTCGTCAGTATCGGGGAACGCTAGCTTGGATGCAGTGTTTATATCGCCGCATAAATTTTTGGGTGGCCCGGGAAGCAGCGGTATTCTGATCTTTAACCGGTATTTATACCCCTCTGCATTGCCACCCAGCGTTGCTGGTGGGGGAACCGTAGACTACGTGGGTCCAAAAGATCATGATTTTATTGACGACATTGAGGGCCGCGAAAGTGCTGGCACGCCGGCTATATTGCAAACAATTAAAGCGGCATTGGTATTTGAACTGAAGCAGTTCATCGGCACGAAAAAAATTCAGCAGCGGGAGCACAAAATTCTGGAGCGCGTATTTAGCCGATGGAGCGTAAATCCTAATATAGAAATATTGGGAAATGCAGACCCGGCCCAGCGTATTAATATTGTTTCCCTGAATATAAAATGTGGTGAGCGCTATCTTCACCCGCGTTTTGTTACCCGTTTGCTGAATGACCTTTTTGGTATTCAAAGTCGGGCGGGCTGTTCTTGTGCTGGACCATACGGACATTTATTGCTGGGTATTGGTGAAGAGTTAGCCGAGGAATACCGCGATGTCATTGCGCAAGGTTATCAGGGTTATAAACCTGGTTGGGTGCGTGTCAGCTTTCATTATGTGTTTGATGATCTAGATGTTAATTATCTGGTTGAAAGTATGGAGTTTGTGGCAGAGCATGGCGAACGTTTTTTGCCTCTTTATAACTTCGATCAACAGTCGGGTTTGTGGACCCATAGAAAGTTTCAAGAGCGCTCTGTGCAGCTTTCGCTGGCAGATGCTATGCAAAGTATGCAAAGCCAGCCTGGTATGGCGTCCCGTCACTCTGACTTTCTGGAAGTACAAAGCCAATCCCGTGCGGATCACTACCAGGATAACCTTGTTTATGCGCAAAGTTTGGCGGCCCAACTGGCAATGGGTTCGGCATCGATTGAATTGCAGGAAGACCAGCCAGGAGATTTGGGCTTGATCCCACAACATATACCTAACGTGCAATTCTTCGAGTTGGGTGGTGAGCCCCTGCGGCCCGGTGGTTCAAGCCAAATTTAGCGTCTCTTGCGGAAATGATAGAGTAATGCAGCCATGATTTTGATAGGCTGCGCGGCATAGGTTGTGAAGCAAGAGTGTTTTTTTGAATCGATCACTGATACAGATACAAAAACGGTTATATGGCAGGTTGCCTGGTCCGTTTTTAGGTCAGCTATTTAAATTCGGCTTTGAGCATGTAAATACATTCCACTTCAAGGCAGGATCATTGATCAATGTCTGAAGAGGGTCTTAACCTGGTAGTTCGTGAAGTTACGGACAAACACCTGCTTGATGTCTTTATCAAGGTTCCGTGGGCCATATATAAAGATGACCCACACTGGGTACCACCGCTCATTATCGAACGGCGGGAGGCATTTTCTCAAAAACACCCGTTTTTTGAGCACGCTCGCTGGAAAGCCTGGGTAGTTTATTCAGGTGAGACAGCTGTGGGAAGAATTTCTGCGCAAATTGATCAATTGCACCTGGAAAAATACCAGGATGATTGTGGTTACTTTGGCTTGATTGAGTCTATTCCTAAACTTGAAGTGTTTCAGCTATTGTTCCGGACAGCTGAATCCTGGCTGAGATCCCAGGGCATGGTACGCGTGATAGGCCCTTTTAACCTGAATCATAATCAGGAAGTAGGTCTACTGGTACAAGGCTTTGATACACCGCCGAATATCATGATGGTGCATAGCCGGGACTATTATGACCAGTCGGTTAAGGACTGTGGATATTGCGGTGCACAGGAATTGCTAGCCTATGAAATGGCAATTCAGTTTGAGACCCCAAAAGTAATGAAAAGGCTATGTGAGCGCGTGGGTGCAGATGTCAAAGTTAGATTACTGGACCGGAAAAACGTAGAGCGGGATCTTGAGATTATGCGTGATATTTTTAATGATGCCTGGTCCGAGAACTGGGGTTTTGTACCCTATACAAAGAACGAATTTAAAGCCTTGGGCAAAGAGATGATGCATATACTGCCGAAGGATTTTATTCACATTGCTGAGCTGGACGGGGAGGCGGTGGCATTTATTGTGGTGCTGCCCAATCTATACGAGGTAATCAAAGATCTAAATGGACGTTTATTCCCCTTTGGATGGCTTAAATTACTTTGGCGAATAAAAGTTAAATTTCCAGGCAGCTGCCGTACGCCGCTGATGGGCGTACGCAAGAAATACCATGACACACGGTTGGGTCCGACTCTGGCCTTTATGGTTATTGAAGCGATGAGAGAACCGGCTCTTGCCCGGGGTATCAAAACAGCGGAGTTATCCTGGATTCTGGAAACAACAGGGGCATGTGTGGCATCATTGAGAGTCTGGGTGGTACTGTGAACAAGCGTTATCGAATGTATGAAAAACAACTGTAAATTTCATTACGTTATGTTGGCTGGTGAGCGGCAAGGTGGGAATGCGCTGGCGCAGGAGTTTTCTCTTCCCGCCGGTGTGTTAGTGCCGCTAGGTGGTCAGACTTGCATAGAATGGGCATTGGCGGCATTGCGAGATAGTAAATGTGTTGGTTCAGGGCTGCTGTGTGGACCTGCGCGGCAGATTATTGACCAATCCAGGGTGTTTGGGGAAATACTGGAGAGCGATACGTTAAGCTGGCTGGCACCTGAGTCGGGTCCTGCAGCCAGCGCGGAACATGCCGTACATACCCTTGCGCAGTTTCCTGTGCTGATAACAACAGCAGATCATGCCTTGTTGACGGGCCAAATAGTTGATGATTTCTGTCAGATTTCGATACAGAAAAATCTTGATCTGGTCGTGGGCCTGGTGCCATATGACTGCGTGCAAGCGGAATTTCCTGAGAGTAAACGAACGCTATTGCGCTTCAGTGAAGGGACGTTTTGCGGTAGTAATTTATTTGCCGTGCTGAGTGAAGCCGGTGGAAAAGCTCTGTCATTGTGGCAGCAGGTAGAGTCAGAGCGGAAAACACCCTGGAAAATTGCACGTCGTTTGAGTTTAGCTATGATGCTTCGATATATAACGGGCCGCTTAAGTCTGGAGCAAGTGTTTCAGTATTTGTCTAAGCAAAGCGGCTGTCGCGTGGGTTATGTTCGTGTGAAACATGCCCGGGCTGCGGTAGATGTAGACTCCAGGGCGGATTGGTTATTGGCTGACAAACTACTGTCTGATAATTAATTACTGTTTGGCAATCAATAAGGGTTTGCAGTTTTTATGGTAAATGTGTTGATTTTTAGTCAAGGGTGCAGGTTTTATGGAGAATAGCGGTACTTGAACATATGCATTATCAGTAATCCAAATGGTCGCAGAGTAAAACGTCATTTGGGTTTGCTTATTCAGTCTATTGGTTCCCTGGATGGTGTTGAGCATTGGGTGACTGAGTCAGATACAGATCTTGGTAGATTGCTATCTTCCAGTACCTGGACAGCTGATGATTTGATAGTTATCAATGGTGGAGATGGCACGGCGCAGCACATTTTTACCGCTTTTTTTAATCTTGGACTCGACGTGTCTCCCCGCTTTGCTTTGCTTCCAGGGGGTACCACAAATATGACAGCAAACAGTTATAATTTTTCGCACGCCTACCCGGCAGCTCTGTCCAGCCTGCGGAATGCTATAATGGACTCCAGTACCATGCAGATTAAATCGCGTTGTCTGGTCCAGGTTTCAAATCAGGATAGCTCTATTTACGGCGCTTTTTTTGGCACTGGATTGATTGTGCAGGGTATACAATATTGTCACGATAGTGTGTATAAAACCGGAATGCGTAGCGAGATTGGCGCTGGGTTGGCATTATTGCGGGCGGTGTGGGGCATGGTCCGTCGTCAACCACCTTTTACCCAGGCGGTCGAGGTGCAGATAGATGACTATCCCGAATTACCGATGTTAGTGCTGATGGTCTCTTCTCTGGATCGCTTGTTTTTGGGTATGCGGCCCTTCTGGGGCCGTGAACCAGGCGCCTTGCATCTAACAGGTATTATGCAAGGTGCAATAAAATTTTTGCGCAGACTGTTTCGTATTGTTAGAGGAGGCCAGGCAGCGGCAGACTTGAGTAGCGCTCAGGGTTATGTAAGCCGTAATCTAAATCGTGTCAGCCTTAGTTTTGACGGACCTTACACTATTGATGGGGAGTTATTTGATACCCGGGGTAGGGATTTAACTGTGTGCGCTTCGAATTATATAGAAGTATTAGTGTTGTGATGGAGAATTTGCATGTTCAGCTTGTTGAAAAACTGTTTTCAGGTGCACTTTAGTGCTTATAGATCTTAGTAAACAAACGGATCCGGGCACACTGGCAGCTGATGTTTGCGTTGTGGGTGCTGGTGCAGCGGGAATAACACTTGCTCGGGATTTAATGCAGGCCGGTATCAGTGTGGTTTTACTGGAAGGTGGTGGTATAGATTTTGAAGCGCAAACACAGTCGCTATACCAGGGTCGCAATACGGGAATGGAATACTATGATCTGGATCAGGCAAGGTTAAGGTTTTTTGGCGGTACAACAAATATATGGGGTGGACGCTGTATACCGCTGGACCCTATTGATTTTAAAAAGCGAGACTGGGTGGCCCATAGCGGTTGGCCGATCAGTGGGGAAGATTTACTGCCATGGTATAAAAAAGCGCAGTCTACGTTGGCGCTGGGTGAATATGCCTATGGCGAAGACCTGTGGCAGCAAATTGGTGAAGCGCCGCCGGATTTTTCTGCTGATGGCTTGGCCACGGTATTCTGGCGCTTTGATAATCTTAAGGAGCGCTTCAGCTGGTCGCGTTGCGATGATCTTGTTGCCAGTAATCTGGTAAAGGTGGTACTGCACGCAAATGCGATGCATATACAGGCTGCTCCAGATGCAAATTCAGTGGAACATATAAGCGTGCGAGCATTATCGGGGCTTGAGATACCTGTGCGTGCAAAACATTATGTATTGGCTTGTGGAGCTATTGAAAATGTCCGCTTGATGCTGGCTTCCAGCGATGTGGAATCGAGTGGGCTTGGCAACCGCCATGATCAGCTTGGTCGCTATTTCATGGAACATCCTCATGGGCGCGTTGGTTTTATAGAAACTGAAAGTCCTTTCGAGCTTTGGTCATTGTTTCGCAAGCGCTTCAGAGCACCCGGGACGGATATAGCACCGACCCTGGTAGCGAGTGAAGCCATGCAGGAACAGCAGGGACTGCTAAATAGTGCAATGACGTTTAAATTGCAGCGTGATCCTGATCGTGGTGTGCCCATCAACAAACGGGCTTATCTTATGTTGAAGCATTCTTTAAATCCGACTAAATCCGGGCGCATGCTCTGGCACAGTTATCGGAATGTACGTGGCTATTTACAGCGGCATGCCAGTTTACCTGTAGGTTGGCTACGCGCGAAACTTGGAAAGGTAGGCTTGTATGTCATCACCCGAGCAGAGCAAGCACCAAATCCAGCCAGCAGGGTTACACTATCCCGGGATTTGGATAGTTTTGGGAAACCGCGGGCTGCTTTGGATTGGCAGTTAGGTAAACAGGATAAGTACACAGTCAAGGTGCTTGGCGAGACTTTGGGAGCAGAGTTGGAACGCTTGTCACTGGGTAAACTAAGCACTTCAGACTGGTTAAATACGGAGTCTCTTGCATGGCCGGTTGATCCAACGGTGGGTAACCATCCTATTGGCGGCTATCATCACATGGGTACCACGCGTATGAGTGCAGATGTGACAAAGGGCGTGGTTGATAAAAACCTGGCCGTGCACGGTTACGATAATCTACATATTGCCGGTAGTTCAGTATTTACCACTGGTGGATGGGCAAATCCGACGCTGACAATCGTTGCTTTAAGCCACAGGTTGGCTGCTCATTTGTCAAAACTGGTATAGAGAGTGGAGATGCTTAACATCGTGGCTTGGCGTATTCATACTTACGTGGTAGCTTGTGCGGCCATTTAGACCCTAGGGCAATAAAAACGTAATGCGAGCAATTATCCTTAGTGCCGGGCAGGGCCGACGCCTTTTGCCACTGACAGAAAATACACCCAAATGTTGTTTGCCATTGGCAAGTCACAGCATGCTGGAGTGGCAATTAAGCCAAATTAGTCAGTGCGGTGTGGATGAGGTTGTGGTTGTAACGGGTTTTGAATCTGAACGGGTAGAGGCTGTAGTAGAAGCTGCTGCAGAGAAATTCAAGGGCTTAAATGTACGTACTCTGCATAATCCATTTTATGCGCGTTCGGACAATTTGGGGACATGCTGGGTGGCACGTAGTGAGATGCTGGAGCCATTTTTAATCATTAATGGCGATACCTTGTTTGAAGCAGCGATCCTCAAGAAATTGCTCGCCAGCAAACATGATTACCCGATTACCCTGACTACCGATGCCAAGGGTGACTATGACGATGATGACATGAAAGTAGTGACAGATGATGGTCGCTTACTTAGGGTTGGGAAAACCCTCGAGCTTGAGTTTGTCAATGGAGAAAGCATCGGTATGATGGTCTTTGATCAGCGCGGAGCGGATACCTTTCGGCATAAGGTGGAAACACTGATGAAAAGCCCTGAAGGCCTGACTCGCTGGTACCTTTCTGCGATTGACGAGCTGGCCGATGAAGGGCATGTGGGTACCTGCTCTATCAAGGGTTTGAGCTGGTGTGAAGTGGATGATCATGGTGATCTTAAGCATGCTGAAAACGTCGTGGTGACGTGGCCGTAGAATCGCTTAATGTTAGACTTACCTGCTTAGTATTTGATCACCTTTTTATTGGGTTTGAGATGTTTGGTGGAGCAGACGATGGAGAAAAGGTAAATGTCTATGAATAAAACTATTGAGAATTTTGGATATCCCGACAGCCTGATAAAGGAGTACAGTCACTGGGTTATTCTGTTACGGCCGCAGCAGGCAACTTTAGGAGCACTCATTTTAGCTTGCAAAGAAGAGGTATTGAGCTTTGGAGAGTTGTCAGTGGAGGCCTTTATCGAGTTGCAGCAGGTGATTGCAGATTTGGAACGGTGTCTGAAGGCGTGTTTTTCTTATCAGAAGATAAATTACCTGATGCTGATGATGGTTGATCCACATGTGCATTATCATGTTTTACCACGGTATGAGGAAACCCGCGTATTTGATGGCGTATCTTTTGCCGATCCTGGCTGGCCTTTGATACCGAAATTGGATCATGTCACAGATATAACTGATGCATCCCGCACTGCGCTCATTAAGCGACTTAAAGAAAACTGCTAATCCAGGTTCCAAGAATTTAGCGGTTGGTTGGCGGGGGAGTGGGCATTGGCTGTGCCGAGATGCTCGAACTATCCTAAAATTTAGGCATTACCTGAATATTGATTCCTCCTTTCCCGCTTGCAGAATACTTGTCCGTATCTACATCATATTCAATGGTCTCGCTGGTAAGCATGTTGTCTTTACGCTTTAGTGTGGCTGAGCCTATCATTTTTAATTTGTTGGTGGCCCTGAAATACTCTATTTTCGTGGCAGAACCCTCAATGCTCAATTTTGAATTATTAGGTTCTTCCAGCTTGCTGCTGGTAACGTTTTCATCGGGTGATCCGGGTTGATTTTTGCTTGTGTCTCGCAAGAAGAACACCATAGCCGGGTTACCCATTAGTACCACTTTATCTGGGTTATCCAGTTTGCCATATACAATTGCGGATTCTGCCAATAGAGACCAGTCTGGTGCGCGAAGTTCAAATTGGCCGCTAAAGTGGATTACATCTTTTTGTTCGTCTTCCCAGGCATTTTCTGCGGTAATTGTAACGGTATCATTAGTGCTAAAATCCAGTAAATCACCAGATGCAGATTGCACGTACATGCTCAGTACAAGCAGCAGTAACAAGGGGTTTTTTAATTTTAATGGCAGTGAGAAAGGGGGCATTTTTCTAAATCCTGGTGCTCTGGGATTGAATAGGTTGGGGTTGTAGTTAGACTTTAAAGAGCCAGCCAGTGGATAATGGCATTCCTTATTGTACGCTGCCTTGTTTCAGGGCGCCATGATATGCATGACGGGGCAAGGCGTAAGCATCTTAAATCGGAGCATTGCTGGATTGATTATTGATCGACATTTGGTACGGCAGGTTGCGATGCCCTGTTTTTCGGTATCTGTTGTTCTATTGCTCATTTTTATGGGTTTTTCTCTCTCAAGGTTCTTGAACCAGGCAGATGCGGGGCTTTTGAATACTGCTGAAGTGATTAGCCTGACCGCATTCAAAGTGCTCATCGCATTGGAGGTTTTGTTACCGATTGGTTTGTTTTTTGGTCTGATGCTGGGTTTGGGCAAATTACATAACGATTCTGAAATTTATGCTATGCGAGCCAGTGGCATGAGCGAGTCCCGTATGATTCGTCCAATCATTTTATTGGCGACCATGCTGGCATTATTGATTGCAGCATTGTCGCTTTATGTTCGTCCCTGGGCATACGCACAGACATACGAATTGCTGGCCCTGGCTGAAGCATCATCTGATATAGAGCGGATTAGAGCCGGCCAGTTTTATATAACAACGAAAAAAAGTGTCATTCAAAAACCAGAGTCTGAACAACCATCTTCAGTTAAGTTGTCTGCCAATGGCTCTGGTGAGACTGGAGCTCCCGGAGATCCTTTGGGTAGCAATGCGACTATAGAGATTCAGGAACGGGCCATATTTGTTGAAAAGATTTCCAAACATGTACTGAATGGTATATTTATTCGCACGCGAGTGGGTGAAGAGTTGCAAGTGATATCTTCCCGGGAGGGCATTTTCGACACGCGTATTGAGTCGGAGAGTTACAAGTTGGAGTTGCATAATGCTCGCATATTTAAACATGTGCTGGATGGGCCGGATCTGTTTGCAAAAATTACTCATTTCACGATGAATATCGCCAATGAGCCGCTTGAAATGCCAGCTTATAAGGCTAAATCTGTCATTAGTAGTATATTGCAGCATTCTGATGATCCGGGAGACAGAGCTGAGTTTCAGTGGCGCATATCTACTCCGATATCTACCTTATTGCTTGCCTTGTTGGCGATTCCTCTTAGTCGTAGTAAGCCACGCCATGGCCGCTACGCAAAATTACTTTTGGCTTTGGTAGTCTACGCTGCGTATTTTAATCTGATAGGCATAGGCAGGACCTGGGTTGAGCAGGAGACCGCAGAGTATATCTGGTGGGTACCAGGCTTGTTGTGTTTTGTAGTGGTCTTGGCTTTTATTCCTTGGGATAGTTTAATTTATATTCTTCGCAGAGGTTCTAATGATCAGAGGCATGCGGTCTGATGACGCTGTTTGATCGTTATATTAGCGTGAGTTTTATAGGGGGGTGCATCCCTGTTTTGTTGCTCTTGCTTTCTTTATTCAGTTTTCTTGCACTCGCAGAAGAGCTTGAGGACGTTGGAAAGGGTGCTTATCACTTGGCGGATGCCTTACAGGTGGTGATTTACACATTACCTGCTCGCCTGGTGGATTTATTTCCTATAACGGTATTATTAGGTGGGCTATTGGGTTTAGGCGCTTTGGCTAACCATGCTGAACTGATTTCCATGCGAGCGGCTGCAATTTCCCCCGCACGACTTGCATTGCCGCTGTTCAGGCTGGCATTGGTATTGATTGGATTGGTGTTTTGCTTGCAAATATGGGTTATTCCTTTTGTGGAGCACAAAGCGACCCTATTGCGTTCAAAAACATTGGTGGAGCAAGACAAGGCGCATGCGGATGATCTATCTGGCTCAGAGAGTAAAAGGGAATTCTGGACGCGCAATAATAAACAGTTTATCCGGATTGGCAGTGTGCAGGCTGATCGCAGTCTGTCCGGAGTAGAGATCTATCAGTTTGATGAGCAGGGAAATTTGATGCAGTTGGTGCAAACCAGTACTGCAGAGCTGTTGAAGGACAATACCTGGTTATTGCATAAGGTACGTCAAACGCAACTTGCAGAGGGGCAATCAAAAACTGACTTGTCAGATACGCTTATATGGGATGCGTTGTTGAGTAAACAACAGACAAAAACTTTGATCACACCAGCCAACTCGTTGGCACCGACTGACCTGTGGCGTTTTATTCAGCGTTTGGAAAATAACAACATGAATTCTGAATCGCACAGGATTATGTTCTGGACCCAAATGAGTATTCCTGTGGGTTTGCTCGGCATGGCATTGTTAACGCTGCCCTTTCTTCTGGGTTCGGTGCGAAGCGTCACTACTGGTCAGCGCATCGCTATGGGCGGGTTACTTGGGATTACCTATTATTTAGTGCAGCAAATAAGTGGCCATGTAGCTGGAATTCTAGGTTGGAATGCAGGGCTGACAGTCATGATGCCTGGACTATTAATTCTGCTTACTGCTGTGGTCTTGATACGACGCGCTAATTAAGCCCAAGATGGCACTATCTAAATACACCAGGTACTCATGGCGGCTTCTCTAAATGTCAGGCTGTCTGTATCGATTTGCCTGAGTGAGCATTTTATCTGCAGTTTTCTTGCGTTCTCTTTTGAACCGGGTGTTTCGGATTCCTTAACCTCGAGGTCGATTATCCGGTAACTTGCATCGTATATACAGGAGGCAGAGGCGGTACCCATTACGCGAGTCTCCTGGATTCGGTTTTCCAGATTGCGATGGTTGTGGCCGTATAAGACAAACGCGGGTTGGTAGCGCTTGATCAGTGTTTCCAACGCGCGTGTGTCCTTTAATGCCCGACGCCAGGCAGTGAGATTTTTGAGTGGTGGATGGTGTAACAGCCAGGCTGTTGGCCGATTATCCTGCTCTGCTTGTCTCAGTATCTGCTCAAATCGGGAAAGTTGTTCCGGGCGCAGAATACCCTGGGCAGAATAAAATGGCATAGCTTCACAGGAAGACAGTGAAATAACCTGGATGTGTTGGAATGACTTTACCACCGGGTAGCAATCACCGGGTATGTCGGAATCGATCGCTTGATTAATACCCAGGTACTCCAACCAGTTGGCAGAGATATTACGCCAGCATTCACTCTGATACACGTCGTGGTTGCCTGGTACAAGGGTGATCTGATCCGGTGTTCCCAAGGCATTCAGCCAGCTTTTTGCTTGTTGAATTTCGTCAGGTAGGCCGATATGTACCAAGTCACCGGTTATGAGAACCTGGTCAGGACGATGAGCTTTTATTGAGTGTACTAATTTTTCGAGAATCTCTGCTGAATGTATGCGGCGGCGCTTGCGTTTCCAGGACAGATAGCCTAAACGTCTCTTGCCTTTTTGCTCATTGAAATGTGTTGCATTGAGGTGAGTTAGGTGCGGATCAGTAATATGTATTAATCGAAGGCCGTTTCTGCCTTTACCACTATTCATCAGGCAATCTATAATCCGATGCTTCGGGTAGCAGTGCGGTGAACGTCATAAAATTTCTAGTGGTAGCCATAAGTAGGAACAGTTTAGCTGATCTTTATCAAATCAAAAAACGGAGTGTTTGTGTGAGGTGTATCTTATGAGCGTTATGGCCTATGCGTTACGTGATTCCAAAACCCGATTGTGGGGTTTGTCTGCTCGGGAGCGGCTGAAACGTCAGCTAAAACAGATCGGTGGCGTCGTTTTGATGGATAATCAAACCAGCGAGGACGAGATATTAAAAGAACCGGCAGAGGCAGGCATGCTGTTGATTGATGCAAATTTTTTGTTTGAACCGCGCACACTTGCAGAGTTGCTGGATAAGCCAGATACCATCTTGTACTTAGAGGATCGACCTGCGGCAGCATTTGTGATGCAGCGGCATGTGGAGGGCGTGCTTGCGGTATTTAAAGATGATGCCAATTTGCCCCCTGAGCTTAAAGCGATACACCCCGGTGAGCTGAGTGCTTTTGATGATAAATTGCGGCGTTCTGAGCCACCCTTGCTTGAACGGGTTACCAGCGAGCAGAAACCTCAACTGGAATCCCGGCTCTATGGAAACGCTTACAAGGGAATTACCGATCTAGTGACAAAGTGGTGGTGGCCACGCCCTGCTCGTCAGGGCGTGCGCATTTGTGCCAACCTGGGAATTACCCCAAATATGGTAACCAGTGTGGGCTTTTTATTGGTATTGGCTGCCTGCTTTCTTTTTTTGCATGGTTATTATCTGGCGGGATTGCTGTGTGGCTGGGTGATGACGTTTTTGGATACGGTCGATGGCAAGCTTGCTCGAGTGACTATCCAATCCAGTCCTTTCGGCCACTATTTTGACCATGGCATTGATCTTGTTCACCCGCCTTTCTGGTACTATTTTTGGGGTGTGTCATTGACGAATTTTGATTCGTTTCTGGGCCTTACTTCATCAGAAATGGTGAACTGGATAATTGGCGGTTATATCATTGGCCGCATAGTTGAGGGCTTGTTTCAGTTGCTGGGTAGCTGCGGAATTTTTACCTGGCGTCCCTTTGATGCCTGGGTGCGGTTGTTCACTGCTCGCAGAAACCCCTGCCTGATAATCTTGTCGGTGAGCGTTGTGCTGGGTAACCCTGACTGGGGGTTTATAGGCGTGTTCTTGTGGACCTGTGCTTCTTCTCTACAATTGGTTCTGCGACTGTTGCAGGGTGTTTGGGTGAGAATCAGCGCAGGCCCTTTAAGCTCGTGGTTGGCAGATGAGAAGGTCCAGCAAAAATATGCCCGGGCGTATGCGGTGTTCGGAGGTACGCGGGCAGCCTACCGTGAGGTGGACAGCTAGGCGTGAATGATCCGGTACTTAAAATTATCCGGGATTTGGTTGTTAGGCAACCCGCTCCGCATTCTGGTGAGTGTTCCGTACCTGATCCCATGGCAATGCTGGTTGAGGAAATGCATCGGCGACATGGTACCAGCATTGCCGCTATATTGGTTTACGGCTCTTATTTGAGGGGGCAGCGTGATACCTTGCTGGATTTCTATGTTTTGCTGGAAGACTTTACGCAGATGCCCAAGCGCTGGCATGGATACAGTGTGCGTATACTGGCACCGAACGTATACAATATTGTTGTTGGAGAGCATCCGAATCAGGCCCGTGCCAAATACGCAGCATTAAGTGTTGCCCAGTTTGAGCGGGCCATGACAGGGCAGTTTCACTCCTATTTTTGGGCGCGCTTTGCACAGCCTTGTGCTCTGGTATATACAAAAAATTCTCTTGTTGAGCAGCAGGTTCTGCTCGCGCTGCGTTCTGCTGTCTATACTTTTTGTATGCGGGTATTGCCATTGATGCAAGGCAGCTTTACTTCCTTTGAGTTCTGGAGAACCGGCTTGATGCGGACTTACGGTTGTGAGCTGCGGGCCGAATCTATTCAGCAAGCTGAAAAATTGACCGCAAATAATGCGGAATATTTCGCGCGACTTACCCAGGCCATGGCACCAGAACTCGGGGTTGACCTGATTTCTGAGGGTGTCTATCAGTCTAACACGACTGATGAGGCGCACAGTAGGGCGTTGCGGTCATGGTCGATCCGTCGCATTCAGGGTAAATTAATATCGATTGGCAGGCTTTTGAAGGCAGTTTCAACCTTTGAAAACTCTCTGGAGTATTTACTTTGGAAAATTGAACGCCACTCTGGCATATACATTCAACCCAGTCCGCGACAATTACGTTATCCCTTGATTTTTGCATGGCCTTTGCTTTGGCGGCTGTATCGAAGCGGAGCCTTTAAGTGAAGCGCTCAGCCCGTACTGCAGTAAATATTTTCAATCGAAATGCCATGAAATTCCGGGTAGTGTTGTAATTGAAAGATACGTGGAAAAATTTTTTTATTTTGTTGCGTGGCAGAGGTGCAGCTGCTGTGCTAACGCTATCTTCTACTGCATTGATGGCTGCTACCTTAAGTGTAGAGGACTTCGGTAAAGTCGTTTTGATGCATACGTATGTGGTGGTCGTTCGAGGTTTGTTTCAATTTAAGCCCTTTGAATCTATTGTGAGATTTGGCGTGCCACTGCTTGATAATAATGAGACCCACCGTTTATTTACGCTGCTCTGTTTGACCCGAATAATAGATGTTTCCAGCAGCTTTCTCGCTACGTTGGGGGCAATAGCTCTAATACCTCTGGTAGCTGGTTATCTACACTGGGATGCACAGTTTTCGCAAATCGCGATGTTTTATAGCGGGGTACTCATAGTGACGGGTACAGGAACTGCTACCGGTGTACTGCGCCTGCATAATCGTTTTGATGCCTTGAGCATACAGTTGATCATTGCGCCTGTAACGCGCTTCGTTGGTGTGGCTGCGGGAGCTTATTGGCACGCGAATTTGTTCGTATTCATGTTTGTATGGGCTCTGGCAATGGTATCCGGGAATATTTATTTAATGTTGCGTGGGCACCTGGAATTGCGCCGGCATTTATCGGGTTCGATCTGGCGTGACCAACATTTGAAAAATATTTTCAATGTTCCCGCAGATTTTTGGCATTTCGCCTTTGTAGTGTATGGACAAACTCAGGTGGATTTGGTGACCAAGCATGTGAATACGCTGCTCGCCGGTATATTTTTGGGGCCGGGAGCGGCTGGTTTATTGAAAGTGGCCAAAGACTTTGCCAAAATTCTGGCAACGCCTGCCGTACTAATACGCCAGGTGCTTTTTCCGGATTTAACCCGGGCGTGGCATCAGGGTGATGATGCGCTTAAAGGCAATGCGTACCGCTTTTCTGTATCGGCAGGTCTGGGTGGTTTGGTATTGGTCGTGCTTTCCATTCCTTTTGGTGGCCCGCTGCTGGGTCTAATTGGTGCGGAGTATGCCCAGGCTTCTCTATTGCTAACTTTGCTATTGCTTGGTGCCAGTGTGGAGTTATGCTGCGCACCGCTGAGAAGTTTGTCCTATGCAATGGGCAAAGCTGGGTCAGCGCTGAAAATTTACTTAATGGGAATGGCTTTGTATCTTGGCGCGTTTGTTGTGTTAATTGATGTTCTCGGCATAGAAGGGCCGGGTGTCGCAGGTATAATTTCGTCCAGCGCTGTTCTTATTGGCTTGTTGATTATTGTTGCCAGAGATGGGTCGGCTAAACCCACCTGACTCAGGTGTTAACCATTTATACGACTAAATGCGAGAATAATTTTTTCTATTTGTTTTGGGGTATGCGCAGCACTCACAGAACATCTTAGAAAGCTGCTGCCATCGGGGGAAGCGGGTGGCACGATCATATTAGTGTATACGCCTTGGTCAATGAGTTTTTTCCATCCGGCCAGTGCTGACTCATTGTCAGTCATACGTACCGCCACAACCGGGCTGATGTCAGGGCCAAGATGCATATTCAGTGCGTTTAATCCTGCGTAGAGCTGATGTGCATTTTTCCAGAGGTTTTCACGCAATTCTGGCTGTTTTATAAGTTGCCTCAATGCCGCGCGGGTTGTTGCGATAACCGAGGGGCTTGGTGAGGCTGTGAAGATATAAGGGCGCGATGCGTATCTGAACAGATCGAGCTGTTTGTGATTGCTTACACAATAACCACCAGTTGCACCAAGGCTTTTGCTGAAAGTGCCTACAATGAAATCTATTTCATCATCGAGCCCCAGCGCCTGGGATACGCCTCGTCCGGTTTCGCCGAATACACCAAGAGAGTGGGCTTCATCGACAAATAGATAGGCGCCATATTTATTTTTAAGTTCTACCATTTTTTTCAGTGGGGCACAGTCACCAAGAATACTGTACATGCCTTCGGTGACAATAAGACAACGTTGTGCACGCTCACCAAGCCTTCTAAGGCGCTTGTCCAGTGAGGCAGTATCATTGTGTTTAAAACGATAAACATCAGCACCGCTCATGCGGCAACCGTCGTATAAACTGGCGTGTGCATCTGCATCCAACAGAACAGCGTCTCCGGGTTCCAGTAACGCCGATAAAACACCCAGGTTTGCGGTATAGCCCGTTGAAAAAATCATGCAATGGCGGGTGCCGTAAAAGTCAGCCAGTTCTCGCTCCAGTGCTACGTGACCATCAAAGGAGCCGTTGGCCATGCGAGAACCAGTCGTTCCAGTACCCTGGTGGCGCAGCGCGTGGCATCCAGCTTCTATACAAGCATCATTAAAGGTCAAGCCAAGATAATTGTTGGTTCCGGCAAGAATAGTTGTTTTGCCATCAATGATACCTTCGGTGGCAGAAAGAATTTGGTCTATGACCACATGGGTCGGATCAAGCCCTGAGCTTTCCAGTTGTTTTTGTATGCTGGCGGAGGCTGCAAATTTGTCAAACAGGTTCATGGGCAGGTGTCTACGATATCCTTCGGTTTAGGTGCATATTGTCTTATGATTTTGCCGTGCAAGAACGGGTTGGATAGGTAATAAGTTCTATTTAATTCATTTCACGCGCAACGATCTGCGCTAGATCATTGATGGTTTTTGCATTGGAAAGACTTTCAAGATCGATTGAAATGTCATAGCTATCTTCTATTTCTACCACATATTCCATTATCTGGATTGATTCAAGTTCCAGGTCTGATGTCAGATCTGTGCTACTGCCTAGAGTGGGTATTTTTTTGTCTTTCACATTTTCAGTAAGATAAGTCATCAACAGTTCGACAAGCTTTTGCGCGATATCATCAAGGGTTGTCACAGGCTTTTCCTAGTAATGATTATAAACGGGTGAATAACAAATCAGTTAATTAGTGAAAAACTGATTCAGTACTTTCCGAATGGGTAGAGTACATGCGTTTTAGACCGGCTTCCAATTTGATTTCGGGAACCCAGCCGGTAGCCTTTGTGAACGCGTGGTTATCACCTAGCCACTCTGGCTGGGATAGTTCACGTACCTTGCCCGGAGTGAGCATAGGGGCATATTTAAAAAAATGTGCGCAGCTCTGATTAATGTGAGCAAATGTACTGAGCAAAATATGCGGGATTTTGATCAATCGTGCACTTCGGTGTTTGATATTTTTAGTGCTTGCGATGATTTGTGCCATTTGGGGCCAGGTGTATCCGTTTAGTTGACCATCATCTATGGCGTAGGTTGTCTGTTTGCATTGTTTCCATGAATTCAGCCAGGCAAGCGCTGCGGTGCCCATATCATCCACGTGTAATAGCGATAAACGCTGATCTAAAGGCCCAGTGACGGGTAGCAAGCCGCGCCTTCCCAAGTCAAACAGCGGGCGCATCTCCTGATCGGCGGGGCCGTATATTGCCGGTGGACGAATAATAGTCCAGGGAATGTTCGGGTTTTGGTGCAATACAGTTTCTCCCAGATATTTGCTCTGGGCATAGTGAGATATTTCGGGTCGACTGGCTGCAAGAGAAGATATCAATAATAGTGGTGGTGGGTATTCTAGTGTTCCCAAGCAGTCTACTATGGTCTTGAGTCCCCTTTGATTAGCATCGAGAAAGTCTTCTAAGATGGTTCCCCGAACACTACCCGCACAATAAATAATCCCGTGGGCTTCGCTCAGTGTTTTCTGGAGCTTACGAATTTGTTCCGGGTTTTTGCTGGTCAGGCTGATACACAGGGATTCAGAGGAGGACAGAATCCCTGGGTTAGCAGGTATTTCTTTGCGTACCAGAGCACGCACGAGGTAGCCACTTTTATTTAGGTAAGCTTGAAGTGTTTGACCAACAAAACCGGTAGCACCCGTTAATATAAGGAGCGGCCTGTCTTCAGGCATGGGCCCTTTCGTTGCCGTTGGGGATTTGTTGTTCGATCAGGTTGGCAATGGACGAACGTTTAAGAAAAGCATCCCGGGTTTGAGAGCGTGATAACTTTCCTGAAGAGGTACGTCGAAGAGTTCCGGGTAAGGTTAATTCGATGTGAACCTTGAGACCAAAACTTTGAGAAAGTGCTTGAGCGAGTTGCTCGATCAAGTGATTCCGTCTGGACTGATCTTTGTCTCGTGTTTCGACGACTAAAACAGCGTGTTCCAATTGATTTTCATCAACAGTACCAAATGCTGAAACACCGCCCAGTCGAACACCTTCGGTTCTTTCGGCTAGCATTTCCAGATCTTGCGGCCAGATGTTTATGCCATTAACAATAATTACGTCTTTGCGGCGGGCGGTGATGACTATGTGTGAGCCGATCAGATATCCGATATCACCAGTATCCAGCCAACCGTCTTCAGACAGTACTTCGTCCGTGGCTGCTTTATTCTGATAATAGCCTGACATTACAGCAGGGCCTTTTATACAAATTCTTCCACATTGACGATCGCCCAGATCGTTACCGTCGTCGTCGCGAACGAGGTATTCGAAACTGGGTAAAATTTCGCCGCAATCTACATAAGGTGCTGCATTGTCTAATGCTGGAACAGCCTTACCGGAGGTGCCGAGCTGAAATTTGTCAACCCAGTCTACACTCAAGCCCTGATTCAGGGGAGAGAAGCTGATTGCTAAAACGCATTCAGCCATTCCATAACAGGCAACAAAAGCATTTTTGTTAAAACCCGTATCGCGCAATGCGTTGGCAAATTGATCCATGGTTTCATGGTTCACTCGCTCGGCTCCAACACAGGCTGCACGCCATGAACTCAGGTCATAACGTTCAGTATCCGATGGACGCAAACGCTTGGCACACAAGGCATACCCAAAGGTAGGGCTGGAGGATATGGTGCCGCGATTGTCAGATAAAATCTTTAGCCAGAGCCTTGGGCGCATGGCAAAGGTACGTGGACTCATATAGTCCGCTGAGAGCTGGCTGTTAAGCGGAACCAGAACAAAGCCGACTAACCCCATATCATGATAGAGCGGTAGCCATGAGACAAATCGGTCAGTACGCTCAAGTTTCAGGCCATGAATAGCTATATCCTTCAAGTTGGCCATTACTGTCGCTTGGCTTATTTCAACGCCGCGTGGGAATTGCGTGCTGCCTGATGTGAACTGAAGGTAGGCAGGTTCGTCACCGCTAAACGGTTTTAATTGTATGTTGCTGTCTTCAGGAAGTGCGTCAAAATCACTACCTGAACCACTCATTACCAAATCCAGGCTTTCGGATGCTTCTGCCAAAAACGTAGTGTGTGTATCCGGGGCAACGGCAATTTTTGCGTTGCAGCCTTTAAGCATGCGTGCGATTTGCTCGATATATACATTATGTGCGCCAAGTTGCACACCCGCCGGTAAGGCAACAGGAATTAATCCAGCATACTGACAGGCAAAGAAAAAGCGATGGAACAGCGGGTCGGTTTCCGCAATGATTCCGACTACGGAACCGCGAGGACAGCCAAGTGCAACGAGCTTGCGAGCCAGTATTTTAGCCTGTAATTCAAGTGTGGCGTAACTTAAGACATACTCAAGCCGGCCCCGGCCGTCGTAGAAATTGTAGCCGCTTTCACCTCTGGCAGCATACTCTAATGCCTCTGCCAAGTTACTGAAATCAGTGTTCGCAAGGGGTAAGGTTTGATTTAATTGAGTGGGGCTTAGCAAGTTCATCGTAACTTATTGAAAATTATTATTTTTCTCTAGCCGCTCAATGGGGGGGCCATTATATCCATTTTTTCTCCATTGTGAACAGTGAGAATGGCTTTAATTTTGTTTCATTTTGAGATCATTATGGCGCTGGTATTAGATGAAGCTTGCACTTGGTAGGTGAAATTAAAGAGAATTGCCTTGGTGCTGTGTGTGAAGTGTCTACTATCCACATTGCTATTATGCCATGGGTCGACTAAAGAGGATCGTAAGATATTGAATTTAATAAAGAAATATAGCATCGCTTTTTTTGTTGTTGTGCTTATGAATAGTCATGCCGAAATTTCTGCAAATGACGAGGTCGCCAAAACGCCTTTGGTGAAGAGCAAAGACAGCACATCTTCTACAAAAGTGCTATCTGAGAGCCTGTTAAAAAATACCCGTCTTCGTGAACTAGGCAATGCTGGGTATGCGAACTCAACCCAGATTTTGAGCACACTTTTACCTTATTTCCACTCTCCACAGGTTTCTGGAACGGGTGTTTCTGATCACTTTCAACCGCCAATTTTCCGTGCGTTGGCACCGGACCACTATCTTGTGTTGGTAAATGGAAAGCGTCGACATAGCGCGGCACAACTTCACGTGAACGATATGGCAGGCAGTGGTTCCCAAAGTGTAGACCTGAATATGATTCCTGCTGTAGCTATCGAATACGTAGAAATTAGTCGCCAGGGGGCATCTGCCCGTTACGGCTCAGAAGCAATCTCGGGTGTTATGAATTTTAAACTCAAAGAAGGCAAAGGTGGGTCTTTTTCGGCACATTTGGGTACACACATTACTGAGGTTACCGATGTGCCGGATTTGTTGTCGGTAACCCAAGCAGGCGGGCAGTTAATATTTTTGTCGTCCGGTGATCGGAATCCGGATGATGGAGATGGAAATACCTTAACGCTGGCAGGTGACTGGGGATTTACCCTGGGCACATCGGGCTTTGTACATTTTTCAGCGGAATATAGAGACAGAGAGGCAACAGACCGTACGGGCTTTGATCCTCGCCAACAATTTCCGAGCCCAGGGCCGGGATTGCTGGATATTAGAGAGCAAACATTTGACCGATTCAGCCACCGTCATGGTCAGGCCGATATAGAGGATTTCAATTTTTTTGTAAATGCGGCTTACCCTTTGTCGGATCAGACCGAGCTTTATTTTTTTGGCAGTCATGGTAAGCGTAAAGGCCGTAGTGGGCTGGACTATTTGCGAGCACTGGATGCTCGGAATTTGACTAACATATACCCGCATGGAACTTTGCCGCTGGTTGAATCAGATGTTGATGATATCTCTGTTACTTTGGGTACAAGAAGCCAGCTTTTTGGTTGGCATTTGGATGTTAGCTATACTGATGCAAATAACGAGATAGATCTGTTTCTGGAAAATAGTCTGAACCCATCATTGGGTGTTAATAGTCCCCTAAAGTTTTCTGTTGGTAATAATGAAAACCACCAACAGGTTTTTAATGTTGATATATCCAGAACAATAGAGCCCGGATTGTTGACAGTGCCAGTGAGTCTGTTTGCGGGTATCGAATACCGTCTACAATCTTACGAGATAGAACGAGGGGAATCTGCTTCCTTTATCAATGGAGGGTTTAACAATGAAGCTGGCCTTCCCGGGGCGACAGGTTCTCAGGGCCTGCATGGCATTCGCCCCCAGGATGAATTTGATGAAGGTAGGGAAAATAAATCTGTTTACCTAAGGCTGGTGACTGATTTGAGCGAAGCTCTTGGAGTGGCTATATCTACGCGGTATGACGATTATACTGATGTTGGTGGCCAGGTGAGTGGTAAGCTGGCAACGCAGTATAGAATAAACGAAGCGCTGCTTGTTCACGCATCGGTAGGGAATGGATTCCGAGCACCCGGTATTGCTCAGCGTTATTACGCAGCAACTCTACCGAGGTGGGATGCTGGCCAGGCTGTGGATTCAGGTATATATGGTGTTGATAGCGCTGTTGCAAAGGCGCTTGGCAGCGCAGAGTTGGATTTTGAGAAAAGCCTGGATTTCAATGCCGGGGTGGAACTGGGGCTATTTGCTGGTCGTTTATCAATACTTGCCGATCTGTATCAAATCAATATTGATGATCGAATAGTACTTTCGAAAATGCTGACTGGCACAAGCGTCGCAGACCTGTTGCAAGTTGCTGGAATTACTTCAGTGGATGGTGTGCGTTATTTTCACAATGGATTGGATACTCGAACACGAGGTGTAGATTTTTCTGCCAGTTATACCTTTGATTTGGCATCACATGGCGAACTGGCCCTAAGTGCAGGTCTGAATATAAACGAAACTAGCGTTAAGCGCATTGAGGAGGCGCCGGAACTACTGGCTCGGGGTATTAACCGCTTTGGACTACGAGAACAGCGTAGTCTGGAAAGGGGTGTCCCTGAAAGCAAACTGATACTTAATGCGCGATGGAATAAAGATAGAATGAGTGCAACATTTCGTATAACTGGCATTGGCAGTACTGTTATTGCCGCTGAGCAGGCAGCATTGGACCAGAAGCTAGATGCTTTGTGGCTGGTGGATTTGGATATGAGGTATCAGGCTACCAAGAATATTCACATAACACTTGGCTCAAATAATGTACTCGATACTTATCCGGATGTGGTTCAAACGGGTGAGAGTTTTTCCGAGCAAATCTTCCCCTTCTCGAATTTTTCTCCCTATGGATATAATGGCCGCTATGTTTATGCCAGTATTACAAGCGCCTTTTAATGGAGGTTTTGAAAATGGGTAAACAAGGATGGAGCGACGTAATGCAAAAATATAGAAGGTTGATTTGTGTGGGCATGAGCCTGTTGTTTATTCCACCCGTTTTTGCTGAAGAGCCAAGGTCTTCTATCCCAGAGCAGCCGCGTTCTATATCAGAGCAGCCGCGTTCTATATCAGAGCAGCCGCGTTCTATATCAGAGCAGCCGCGTTCTATATCAGAGCA
>JAHRWB010000055.1 GCA_019090385.1 Pseudomonadales bacterium
ACTAAAAATAGCAAAGAGATAACGCTAGCGAGCGAACACGAAGAACATGCTGCATCAATTCGCCGGGGTAAGGCGTGGCGAACAAATCTTTATGCTTTGGGTGGTATTACTGCTTATGGTTTTGCCAAGTGGGAGTATGGTCAACGCAAGTTTCATTTTAAGAGTGAGGGCTATTTTGAAAAAGACAGTAGTGAAGGGGGGACAGACAAACTAGGCCACTTTTATACCACGTACGGACTCAGCCACGCCTTTGCTTGGGGCTATCGCTCTTGGGGCTATTCAGATAGTGAAGCCAATTTATACGGCACATTATCTTCCCTGGGTTTTCAGACTTTTATGGAATTTGGCGATGGTTTTTCTAGTTTTGGTGCATCTCCTCAGGACATGGTGGCAAATTTTCTTGGCGCAGGTTTGGGGTATACACTCAATCGATACCCGTCAATCGCCAGTAAAATTGATTTTAGAATGGAATACCTGCCAGATTTCTCTGAAAGCTTTGATGTACTTACCGACTATCAAAATCAAAAGTATCTTTTAGCGGTTAAAGCAGACGGTTTTAATTTTATTACTAACCCCTTGCTCAAATATCTTGAATTGCAGGTGGGTTATTATGCGCGTGGATATGAAGAGTACGATGCGCGCTTACCGGATACCCGCAGACGTTATATATTTTACGGTATCGGTATAAACGTCAGTAAAGTTTTACAGAGAAAGTATAAAACGCGTGTACTGGATTATATCCAGCTTCCTTATACCGCATTTAGGAAGCGTCATGAACTCTAACTCCTTGAATGGCAGCGTTAGGTATCCGAGGTGAAAAGATCTGATCTGACATTGCTTGTGCTTTGTGGTGGCCGTGGTGCTCGGGTGGCGGGCCAGGACAAACCCTTACTGAATTTTCGTGGCAGACCAATAATTCAGCATATTCTGGCCGCGCTGGATTCGGTTGTTGGCGAAGTTCTTATCAGTGCAAATCGTAATATAAGTGCCTATCGAAATTTGGGCTACCCTGTACAGAGCGATGAACAGCCTTTTCAGGGGCCGCTCGCTGCCTTGGCATCTTGTGCTAGCGTAATCAATACCCCGTGGGTCTTTGTATGCCCTGGTGATAATCCGCTAATACAGAAGTCCATTTTTGAGCGTTTGCTGTCAGCCTGTGTGAAATCTGAGAATGTATTCGATATGCTGCTGGTGCGTGATAGCAGCAGGATACAACCGCTGTATTTTCTTGCCAAAGTAGAATGTTTGCCAACAATGCAGCATGCGCTTGGTGATAATCGGGCAATGATGAGCTGGATTGATACGCTAAATGTGCTTGAGGTCAGTGTAGAGGGTGATTTTCCGAATATTAATTCTGTTGATGATCTCAAATGTTTGGAGAGAGAGGTGGACTAATTTTGAAAACCCCGGATTTAGTGACAGTGTATAAAGTAATATTGGCTTCTAACGCTTTTCTGTGGGCAAATGCCGTGGGTGCTGACAAGCTTATAATTGCACGCATACCTGATCTTGCAGCTTTTAGTGCAATGTCGTAAGAGCAACGGCTGGAGACAATCATAAAGCCGCTAAATAGGTCTGCATTGTTTGATTTTAGTGCGCCAATCAGTTTATCTACAGCTACATGTCGGCCAACATCTTCCCTTAGTTCAATAACTTCTCCTGACAGCAGTGCCCATCCGGCACCGTGCACAGATTTATTTGAGGCTCTGAGCATTTGTAATTCTTCAAACTGGGTAAGTGCTGTTTGAATGGTATTTTTATCCACTAACAAAGCTTCGCTATACATTGATGTAACTGCCTCAAAGAACTCTAGCTCACTGTCGAGGCCACATACTCCGCAAGATCTGCCGGGTAAATTGCGACGTGACATAGCAATTTCCAGAGCTTTAAATCTTTGCTGATCAATTTGTATTTGCGCTTCTATGCCCTGGTTTCTTTCCTCGATTTCTATTTTTTTGATCTGATTGATGTCCAGAACAATTTTTTCAGTCAGGCTGAAGCCACGTACAAAGTCTTCTATATTATTGGGTGTACAAAGCATAATGGCGTAAGTCAGGCCATTGAATACTAGTGCAAGGGGGGTCTCTTCGGGCAGTTTCCAAATCAGTGCCTCATGTTCTGAGGTAACCGTTACCAGACATTCTGCTTGTTTCGTTGTTTTGTATATTTTGTTCAATTGCATTTAGTCCAGCGTTCGGCTCTTTAGTTGACGCTTTAATTGCCACGGAGACAGGTGGTTAGCAGGGACTACTTCCACGGCGGTAACCTTATATTCAGGGCAGCTCGTCGCCCAATCGGAAAGTTCTGTGGTGATAACATTGGTGCCACTTTCCGGATGGTGGAAAGTGGTGTAAATGACGCCGGGGTTAACGCGATCAGACAATTTTGCATGCAGGGAAGTACTCCCTTTGCGACTGCTAACTTCGACCCAATCTCCATCACGAATACCACGCGGTAGTGCATCGGACTCGTGGATTTCCAGTACATCCTCTGCCATCCATTGAATGTTTTCGGTACGACGGGTCTGTGCACCGACATTGTACTGACTAAGGATTCGGCCGGTGGTTAGAATCAGCGGAAATTTCCGAGTTGTTTTTTCCTGGGTGGGTTGGTATTCGGTAATGACGAATTGCCCCAGACCTCTAGTGAAAGTTTGTTCGTGCATGATTTGAGTACCTTGCGGCGAATTATTATTACAAGGCCACTGGACACTGCCATGGTTATCTAGATTGCTGTGGGAAACTCGACTGAAGGTGGGGGTGAGGCGGGCAATTTCTTCCATAATTTGCGCGCTACTTTCGTAGTGCATGGGGTAGCCTAATGCGGTCGCAAAAGCCTGGGTGACTTGCCATTCCTGTTTGCCTGTTTGGGGCGGCATAATTGGCCTGACTCGGCCTAGCCTGCGTTCGGCGTTGGTAAATGTGCCATCTTTTTCCAGGAATGAAGTGCCGGGTAGAAAAACATGTGCAAACCGGGCAGTTTCGTTTAAAAATAAGTCTTGTACGATTACGCACTGCATAGCGGAAAGGGCCGCTTCAATATGCTGTGTATTGGGGTCGGATTGCGCAATATCTTCACCCTGTATGTAGAGGCCGCTAAATTGTCCGGCACATGCAGCATCCATCATATTTGGAATTCTATAGCCGGGTTGCTTCTCCATTTTAATCAGCCAATCGTGCTCAAAGCTTGCTCTTATGGCGTCATCTGTAACATCTCTGTAACCCGGTAGTTCATGGGGGAAAGATCCCATGTCACATGAGCCCTGCACATTATTTTGCCCCCTTAAAGGGTTTACTCCGACACCTGCTCGGCCAATATTGCCGGTTGCCATGGCGAGGTTTGCCAAGGCCATTACCATGGTGGAACCTTGACTGTGCTCGGTAACGCCTAAGCCATAGTAAATTGCGCTGTTTTCAGCAGCCGCATAAAGGCGAGCTGCACCGCGAATATTTTCGGCGTTAACGCTGGTAATATTTTCGGCAAACTCAGGGGAGTGGTTTGGATTGGCGATAAATTCTTGCCACTTCATAAAAGCTTGCGAATCACAGCGTTTTTGAATGAAGGATGTGTCAAGCAGATTTTCGTTTACGATTACGTGGGCCAAAGCATTCATGATTGCTACATTGGTGCCTGGCTTTAGTCCAAGATGATACGTGGCGGAAATATGTGGTGTCCGCACAAGGTCTATTTTACGCGGATCAATAACGATAAGTTGTGCACCTGCCCGTAGCCGGCGCTTCATCTGGCTGGCAAATACCGGGTGCGCATCAGTTGGATTAGCACCGATAAGTAAAATGACATCGGCATGGGAGACGGAATCAAAATTCTGTGTTCCCGCTGAAGTCCCAAAGGTTTGCTTAAGCCCGTACCCGGTGGGTGAGTGGCAGACGCGGGCGCAGGTATCGACGTTATTGTTGTGCAATGCTGCTCTTACAAATTTTTGCATCACCCAGATTTCTTCATTGGTGCAGCGCGATGAAGTTATTGCTCCGACTGCTTGGTGGCCCTGATTTATTTGAATGGATGAGAATTGTTGGGCAGCATAATCAATCGCTTCATCCCAACCCACGGTATCCCAGGCATCATCTATGTGTTTTCTGATCATGGGTTTCAGGATACGGTCTTTGTGATGGGCATAACCCCAGGCGAAGCGCCCTTTCACACAGGCGTGCCCGTGATTTGCTGCACCGGATTTTGCCGGCAGCATGCGGATAATCTGTGTTTCGTTCGAATCGCTAAGTTGCGCATCCAGCGTACAACCAACTCCACAGTATGCACAGGTAGTCTGGACGGTTTTCTGGGGTATACCTAGTTTGATTACGGACTTTTCTACCAACGCGGCAGTGGGGCAAGCTTGTACGCAGGCTCCACAGGAGACACAATCAGATTCAAAAAAATTGATACTCGCATTGCTGACACCGGATTCAATACCACGATTGCTAATCGTAAGGGCAAAAGTTCCCTGGATTTCGTCACACGCTCTGACGCAGCGCGAGCATACAATGCACATATCTGCATTGAAAGTGAAGTAGGGGTTGCTCTCGTCCTTTTTTTGATCCGCATAGTGGTCGGGGCGCTGGGTTTCTTCGTTTATAAAGCGTGATTCTTTTACACCTAACAAATCTGCCATGTCTTCGAGTTCACAGTCACTCTTTGCAGGACAACTGACACACTCAAGTGGGTGTTCGGAAATATACAGTTCCATTACCCCTTTCCTGATTTTTGTAAGGTGATCACTTTGCGTGCTCACAACCATATTGGCTGTAACAGGCGTGGTGCATGAGGCAGGGGTGCCTTTTTGTCCGTTGATTTCCACCAGACAAAGTCTGCAGGAGCCAAAGGCATCTAGTGAATCTGTTGCACATAGCTTAGGGATACTAATACCAGCAGACATTGCTGCTCGCATAATCGAAGAACCTTTTTTGGTGGTGATGGTTTTTCCATCTATGCTAAGACTAACGTGCTCACTCGATGTTGAAGGCGGCGTGCCCATATCAGGTGGTACAGATGGCGGATTATAATATTTCAGGACACTAACTCTGTAGGTGTAAAATCTTCAGGGAAATAATGTATGGCACTACGTACAGGAATAGGTGTCATGCCGCCCATTGCACAAAGTGATCCAGATTCCATTACTTCACAAAGCGCTTCAACTAGTACCAGATCATTAGATGTAGATAGATTATCCAGCCCGCGTTTTGCACCTATTCTGCAAGGTGTGCATTTGCCGCAGGATTCCTCGACACAAAATTGGAATGCATAGCGTGCCTGGACTTGTAGATTTACCGTGTCATCAAATACTACAATGCCGCCATGTCCGATACCGGCTCCGATGGCGATAAATTCTTCGTAGTCCAAGTTAGTGTCAAGCATTCGGTCAGGCAAATAGGCACCCAAAGGGCCACCAATTTGCACTGCGCGCAGAGGTTTTCCAGAAAGGGTGCCCTGGCCAAACTGGTCGAGTAAATATCTGAGAGAATGTCCAAAAGCCAGCTCGACAAGGCCGGCATATTTGATATTGCCTGACAGTTGGAAGGGCAGTGTACCCAGGGATCTGTTGATGCCCAACGCTGCGTAATGCTGACCTGAGCTTACGAGCGCTGCCGGAACAGAACATAAAGAAATGACATTGTGAATAAGCGTTGGCTGGCCGAATAAACCCTCTTGGGCGGGTAAGGGGGGTTTGCTGCGGACTTCCCCGCGTTTTCCTTCCAGGCTTTGCAAAAGGGAGGTTTCCTCACCACAAATATATGCACCTGCACCAACGAACAGTTGAATATCAAAATTGAATTCGCTGCCTAAAATACTATCGCCCAGCAGGTTTTTTTGCTGAGCAATGCGAATCGCCTGATCAAGAATTTGTCTGGCCAGCGGATACTCAGATCGCAAATATATATAGCCCTTATTAGCGCCTGTGGCATACCCTGCAATCGCCATGCTTTCGATGAGTAGAAACGGATCGCCCTCCATTATTAGTCGATCGGCATAAGTACCGGAGTCGCCTTCGTCTGCATTGCAGACGATGTATTTACAGGGTGATGAACATTCAGCCACTGTTTTCCATTTTATGCCTGCAGGAAACGCGGCGCCACCGCGTCCACGTAGACCGCTGGCAGCAATTGCATCTATTATGTCGTTGGGTTGTTGCTCCAGGGCATTTTTGAGGCTGCTTAGTCCACCCAGTGTTTGATAGTCATCCAAACAAAGGGGGTTGATTATACCGCAACGGGAAAATGTCTGGCGATTCTGATTTTTTAACCAGGGAATATCCTCTGTAAAACCCAGGCAGCTTGGATGGATGCGCTCGGCTACGCTCATATCCAGCTCGCGCTCAAAGATGCCAGTATCAAGCAGCTCGACAAGTATCTCGGGGTTGGTACAGGCAAAGGCTAATCTGCCGGCAGAAGTTTGGATTTCCAGCAAAGGTTCTGCCCAGATCATGCCACGTGAACCATTGCGAATGAGTCGAATATCAATGCAACGTTTGTTGGCTTCCTGGAGCAGCGCCTCGGCTACAAGGTTGGCCCCCAGTGCCACTGCGGCGGAATCCCCAGGTATGAAAACTGTGTAGGTTTCATACAGGTTCATTTTTGAGTTTGTCTTATAATTTCGTCAAGCTTGGCTGAAGTAACGCGTGCATGCAGATTTTCGTTGTGGATCAGTGCAGGGCCGCAGGCGCAAAGCCCCAGGCAGCTTACTGTGCCAATTTCCACATTTTGTTTGTTGGTTAAGCCGACAGATTTGCAATGCGCCATCAAGGTTGTAGCGCCAAGCGCTTGGCAAGCTTCTGCCTGGCAAATCCGAATGACATGGGCAAGGGGAGGCGTGGTGCGAAAATCCTCGTAAAATGATATGACTCCCAGCACTTCTGCCTTGGAAAGATTGTAGCTATCTGCAATAAAGGGTATCAACTCAGAGTCTATAAATCCGTACTTGTCTACCAGTTGCCTTAAGGCGCTGGTTAATACCTGATTATCTTCAACAGCCAGTTTAATGAGTGTTTTTATTGTATTAATTCCCCCCAAATAATGCATTCATGGGGTTTTCCTGTGCAGTAGAAATATCCACCTCACTCTCGGCGCCACTTAGCCCTGCAGCAATAATTTTGCTTGAGGAAGTTTCCTGCTTGCCGTTGACTGTCGTTACGCTGTTCATTTCGACCATGCCAAATGGTACTTCCGTTGAGAGCCACATATCGGCATCACTGTGAGTCTTTATAGTTTTAATCAGAATCTTTACCTGGGCATCGCCGACCCCTCTATATCTGTGTGCAGTTACGTTGCCCAAAGGGGTTTCGAGTTCTTTGTTTTCCTTTAGATCGGTTATGTTAAATTCAAAGTTTGTACCGGCACCCTGTAACATGGCGTTTGCCATGGCACCACCACCGGATAGATCCATCACATTATCTCCGGTTTTGATGTACATTTTTTTTGCGAGTTTTCTTAAATTTGCCATTACGTTAGAAGCATTTCCTTTAAATAATGATGCATCTGAAAGCATTTTAACGTAAGTCGTTTCTCCCTTTTGTTTGCGCTTGCCCTTTTTACTTACCTTGAATATCTGCGTCTTTATTTCCAGCCACAGGTAGCGCTGCCCATCCACCATTTCCTCTCCTACCAGTGATTGGGTGGTGTGCATTATTTCTGATTTTCGACCGCGCTGGGTTGCGAGTTCCATGGTGACCCAACTTCCAACCGGCGTATTGGCCAGGTAATCTGGCATTTCCAATGCAGCACTGGGCCTGGAAACAGTTAGCGAAGTTAAACAGGCAAATAAGATGGTAATGACAATACGGTGCATGTAGCAGCTCCTGGGTAATTTAATGACATAAGTAGCAGGACAAATGCTAAAGCCATTCAAGAGGGGATTGCAAGCGCGTCACTCAGTTAGTTTTCAGGATTGGAGGGCCATTGCTTGATATGGATATCCTGCTGTGCAAAAGGTATTTCAATGCCATTCGCTGCAAAGCAATTATACAGTGACATATGTATTTCGTGGGAGATTCGGCCTCTGTCTTGGGGTTTTTGTATCCAGCACATTAAATTGAAATCCAGGCTGGATGCACCGAAGCCGCGTAGACGAACCCTTGGCGCTGGTGTTGCACAGACTTCGGGGTGTGAATTGCCGATTTCAGCCAATAATTCGGTTACCTGGTTAACATCAGACCCATAAGCTACACCTATAATAATACGGATGCGCAGTTTTGCGGATGGCCCACCGCTTTCATTGACGATTTTAGCATTGGCAATCACCCCATTCGGAATAGTGATTTCCACATCGTCTCGGGTTAACAAGCGAGTGCTACGCAGACCTATGGCGGTTACACGACCGCGCTCTCCTGTATCAAGGTTGATATAGTCCCCAAGTTTGTAGGGGGCATCGGCAACTATAAAAAACCCCGCAAAAAGATTAGCCAGGGTATCTTTTGCGGCAAAGCCAACGGCGATGCCGACGATACCTGCTGATGCCAACCAGCCTAACGGGTTAACACCCCAAACCAACAACAGAACATAGGAGCCGACTAGCAAAATCAGCAGCTTGCTGGTTAGGTCTATGAGCGGTACGGTACGTTTTTTGATCAGTGTGAAAAGCGCTTCGTTGGCCAGGGCATCAAGAAATACAGTGGAAATATTCAGTGCGGCTCGCATCCAGCTGGTTACGATAATTGATAGCAGAATATTAAATAGAATGGTCGTACCAAAGGGTAATTGCGCTGCATTGACAGCAAGCGCCCAGCCAAAAAACACTACTGTGCTGAACACTGGCCGTTTGAGGTATTCCAGTATTTGGTCGTCTAAAGTTGCACTGGTGAGGCGGGTTAGACGTTTGACACTGCGGAACAAGGTATACCTGACCAAAACTGCCAGGCAGTATGAGAAAGCAGCAATGAGCAGGGCACCGACTATGGGGAATTGTGCTATTAGATCCCAAACAGGTAACATGCTGTCAGGTACCCAGTCTCTAAAGCCGGGCAGTACAGATGTAATACGCTCAGATGCGGTTTGTATCGTTTCTATGACCTCGGCAGTCTGAGTATCTGTGTGAGCTTTGGCGCTTTCGCGGGTGCTATTGATCAATGGATTAGCACTGCTGCCTGAGTTTGCCATGATTGTCCTTAATGCAGGACTACTCCAATCGATAATTTAAGTTCACAATATAGCACTATTCAGAATTTGATAAAAATGCGTACAGAGAAACCTATGACAGAAGCCGTGGAGACACCGGAATTAGTAATCGACCCTCAAATCACCGAGGTTATGAAGGTGTTCCACTTGCCGGAGGACCTGGGATTTGGCCGTGTCTTGGCACCACTTATGTATCGGTGTGATTACGCTGATGGTATTTGGCAAAAGGGGCATTTGATGCCTCTTGCGCCTATCAGTATTTCCCCTGCGGCAAAAATACTGCATTACGGGCATCAGGTTTTTGAAGGGTTGAAAGCCTATAAGGTGGCAAATAGCGAAGTACAGTTGTTTCGGCCGGATATGAATGCTGAACGCCTATATCGATCTGCTGAGCGAATTGATATGCCGGGCGTAAGTACGGCTCACTTTCTAGAGGCAGTGAACGCAGTAGTCGTGCACTCCGATTCATGCATTCCACGAGAATCGGGGCAATCATTGTATCTGCGACCATTTATTATGGGAACAGAGGCAGATTTGGGCTTGGGGCGTTCCAACACATATACCTTTATGGTGGTGGCCAGCCCTTCGGAGATTATTCAAAAGGGCACCATGAAGGTACTCATTGAACGCGAGCGATCAAGGGTAGCAACCGGCGGAACCGGGGACGTAAAGCTGGGTAGTAATTATACGGCTGGGATTGCCTCAGCTCGTAGAGCAGAGCAACAGGGTTTTAATCAGTCTATTTGGCTGGACCCGGTGTCCAGTACGCAAATTGAAGAACTCTCAGGGATGAACTTTTTTGCCTTGATCGGCGGGGAGTTGCACACCCCGGAGCTGTCAGGCTCTATCTTGCCGGGTATTACCCGTGACTCGGTTATTAAGCTGGCTGAGCACATGGGGTTTAAAGTAGTTGAACTCAGGATGAATATTGATGATTTGATCGCTCAAATTGCGGCAGGTACCTGTCAGGAAGCGTTTGCTTGCGGGACAGCCGCTATCATTACGCCAATCAGTGAATTTGGCGAATACGATGGTACTCGGCACCCATTGCCTGCACCCGAAGGCCCAGTTACAGAGCGGCTTAAGAGTGCCCTGGTAGATATCCAGGAAGGCAGAGCATCAGATGTGTTTAACTGGATGCAATCGGCTACTGATTAACTGGAGCCGGATTTTCTGCCATTACTGGTAATTTGCCCGCTTACGCCATTGGGTATCATCTGGATTTTTTGCCCGCTGGCAAGAAATACCTCGATATCGGTGGCCAGTGCTTCACGAACTTTAATATTAGAAATTGGCTGATTTTTTCTCTTTTTTGGTCTTCCCACAAACAGTCCTCCCCAGGATTCTGTGCATCCAATTTGGAACGCTTTGTGAAGCTCGGCCTATTTTAATTTCTGGCCTGGCAGACCCTATCTAGAGTTTAAGAAAGAGTTGGCTCCTGCGTGTCTCTTTTCGGATAAGTCGGTTGAATTAATCCATAGAGCCTACCATAGGTGTCATATAAAGCAAATTTGTATGGAAGCGTTGAAGGCAGGCCGTTCGGCTCAGCGCTGAAAAAGTCTAGATAATTTGACAAGCGTCACTAAAAATTATTTTGAATATAATATATTTTACAAGCACAATAGGAATAGAATTTAACCTTAAGTTACTTCAGGGCAGTAGAGCCTTTACATGGCCTTGGTACACAGGAAGGATCCTAGATGCGAAAATCAGATTGTAAAGAAAAAATACATTTCAGAACAGAAGGTCGCCTGATCCACCTTAATGGCAGTTGGTATTTTTTGGCGCGGGAAGGAGAACGGGGACCGTATCCGAGTTCTGAGAAAGCCAAAATTGCGCTTGAGCGTTTTGTCACCGAATCCATTTGGCTGGAAGAACAGAAGGTATCGAAGCTGACCGTACAGACGAATAAATTAACGGTTAATCCTAAAGCATGGGATAATCGCCCCGATGCGTTTCGCGACTGATGGACTTTTGCTGTGTGTGGTCGATTCAATATTGTACCAGACGCAAGTGCCCTGATAGACGCCTTTGATGTTCTGATAAATACGCTGGACGATTACCAGGCCCCGCAGTTAAACATCCCTCCGACGAGCCCAGTTCCTATTGTTTCCTCAAAGGAGGGGGTACGTAGTTTAAGTGCTGCGCACTGGGGATTGATCCCCCCTTGGGCGACGGATACAAAATCTGCTTTTCGAATGATTAATGCCCGAGCAGAGACCATTGCCGAGAAAGCTTCCTTTCGGGTACCTATTGTTAAAAGTCGCTGCATTGTTCCTGCTTCTGGCTGGTACGAGTGGCGTAAAGAAGGGGATATCAAACAACCCTATTATTTTCAAACAGGAGAGATCCTGGCCTTTGCTGCGATCTCTGTTTGGAATAAGCCGTTAAGTTTATTGTCTTGTTCGATCCTTACTACGCAGGCAAGTGCCAGCGCGGCACAGGTTCATCATCGCATGCCTGTGTTACTTGGTGCTCAGAATTATGCCCAATGGCTGGACCCCGCAGGAACTTATACAGATATAAAAGGTTTGCTCAAACCGTATGCAGGGAATGATTTAAGTATTATTAAAGTTACCACCAGGGTTAACAACGCAAGATATAAAGGACACGATTGCATCGAAGCTATTTAAAGGCCATACAAAGGCCGTTTAAGAGTTTTATATTTACTGCGATAGGATACCAACTTATATAAGGGGCAATAAACCAGAGAAATGGTTTAATAGCTACGGAAGCTGTTGGGCTAAATGTAGTAGTAGATCTCGGTTGTCAGCTCTGAGGTAATCCATTTTTCCACCCATGCGACTAAAAGTTTTACAATATCGCAAATAGTACGCGGGATTATCCATCGGAGGCTCTCCATCAGTCGCCCAGTCCCATTGGCTTTCAGCCAAATCTACCACGAGCATGTAGTGATTATCGATGCGTTTGTTTTCCTGTAGCTTTAAGTTTTGTGCCATGGATAAAGATTTTTCAAAAACCATTGGACTCATTACTGCGGATCCAACTGACATGTATACGCCCCCATCAAGCTCAGATACCGAACTTGCAAAGCGCAGATAGTCGGTTTGCGCGCACCTTCCAATAGCCGCACCTTTGTTGATTGGGTGGTTGTAGATTATGTCGTGTCCTATCATGGGGTGCCCGGTAAAAGCGATATTCATGCGATAGGCTGCTGCCTGCGCACTGTATTTTTTATAAGGGTGTGATACGGACATAAAGCCGGGCTTTAGCTTGAATTTTTGTACGGTTTCTAATAAATCCATAGCTGCGGCAGCTTTGTCCGGATCACTATCCAGGGCGGACCTGGTGATGCTTTTCAGGTTTTCTTCACTAGGTATTTCCAGTCCTTCATTGTGGATAAATGCACCAACAGCCTCTCCATAACCCAGCCCCTCATATGCACCAACAATAATAGCGAGGTTCAGGTAATATCCTGTTTCTTGCCAGATGCCAAATTGACCTTCATGCAAGTATTTTTGCACATTTTCACTGGATTCCCCTTGGTAGGAAAACTCCCAATCGTGGATAATACCTGCGCCATTTGTGGCAAGGTGAGAAATCCAGCCGCGCTCCATGAGGTTGATCAGTACAGTGGCTAAGCCATTTTTTATCGCATGTGCGCCAAAGGTGATCATTCTGGCCTTATCAGCTTTGCGGGCTTTTTGCATACGCGTCAACAATGTATCCATAATGACGGTGCTTTGCGCTGTAAAAGGTTGGGGTTGAGCATACAGCGGGACATGGTCTGTCTCGATTTGAACCTTGTTGAGTCGGTCAGAAAGTGGCCGAATTTTAAGTTTGTCACGGTCCAGCTCCGGGTATTTCATAAGGGTATGTTCATTAATTTGGAAAGGGGTATTTTACATGATATCGGGTGATCAATTATATCCTGATTGTGATTGGAGCAAAATGGGGATGTATGTATGCTGTTATTCCGGTATCACTTTTACGAAGAACTGTTGTAGACGTGGGATGTTTTAAGCTGCGAGAATTTTTATTATAATGGCTTCTTTAATGGAATATAGCTGTCCGCAGTTTGGGTGGGTAGTTGGCATTCAAGCTAGGTAGAATATTGCGGCAGGATGCCAGCGATCTGTAAGATTTACGGAGTGTAGCTCAGCTTGGGCGCAACATGTTCTGCAGGCAGAGACCGGGCACTGCCCGGTCAATGTTGAGCGGC
>JAHRWB010000056.1 GCA_019090385.1 Pseudomonadales bacterium
GAATTAACGGATAACCACCACTTACCGATACCATCCCCCAACGCACCACTCAAACCTTTGCCTACATTGCCGTTTTCATAATCCAGATTATTAAAGTTTTTGGATTCATTTGGACCCAGAGTAAAGGTCAGATCGCTCCCTTGGGCATCAATTCCTGCTTTATCTCTTCCAGATACGGTAACCGAGTCCGTAACTGCGGATAAATTCACCACGCGCAGGAAGCTCTGTTGATTTTGATTAGATGCGGGGTTGGCAAAATATATTTCATTCACCGATCCATTAGATACCGGAACCACGTCGGTCACGCTGGTCACAAACCCATCCGGCGTTCGGATCAAATTCATTACTTCAATAGTAAGTGGCGAACTCACTGTTAATTGCCACTTACCTGTTCCAGCATCCAATGCTCCCGCAAGGCCCTTAGCAACATTACCATTCTCATAATCCAGGCTATTGATATTTTTAGATTCATTGGCCCCTAAAGAAAATGTCACATTACCTCCAGGCGCAGCACTGCCGCTACTATCAATACCAGAAATCGTAACCAACCCCGTTTCAGACGAAGTATTCACTATGCGCAGGAAACTCTGCTGAGTCTGGTTACTGGCAGGATTAGCAAAAGCCAGTCGCTTTTCAAGAACCAGCAAGCGTGCAAACACGCCTTCAGCATCACCATCCTGACCTTGGCCCGATTGCCAGGCCACCATGCCTCTGCCATTTCCATCCAAGGCGATAGCCGGGAAATCCTGCCCAAAAAATGTCTCTACATTGTATTGTCCAGCGGGCCCAATAGGCTGACCATTGGCTGCATACTGCCGGACAACAACCCCTGCGAGACTAACATCCGGCGCCTCATACACAATGGCAAACCTACCCCCTGGCTCAACTGCAACCTCGGGTGAATCACTGGGATTATCCGTGTTTACTTCAAAAGCTGCACCCAGCGCATTCCCGCTATTATCAAAACGTCGAGCCAGAATGCCAATGGTCAAACCATCAGGCACACCCGAAACAGAAAAAGAATTCGCTTCCCAGGCAAGCACCAGGTTACCCGCGTGATCAGCACCAATACTCATGTTGTTTCTCGTTCCAGAAGCAGAGTCCATTTTGCTGTTCACATTGACCTGCACAGGCTGCCCCTGGGCCACCCCATTGACATCATACCGGCGGAATACTACGTCCTGACTTGCCCCCACATTACCGGCGGACCAACCGATAATAAAATTCCCCGCTCCGTCCATGGTCACCTTGGGGTAGGTATGATCGATATCCACGTCTGTACTGATGTCAAACTCACCACCCAGCGCTATACCAGAAGCATTAAAGCGTTGCCCACGAATGCCACGGCTATCGTTTCCGGCGGTAACATCCTCCCACACCACGACAAAACTCCCATCACTGTACATGGCCACATCCGATCGATGCTGCTGGCCCTCGGTGGTGGAATTTACCGGGCCGATATTGCTACCCTGGGCTTGCCCCGCAGCGTTATAACGTTGTGCAAATATGCCATCACCGCTGCCATCGTCACCAAAATCCTCCCATACGACAACGAATTTACCGTCAGGAGCCATCGAAACAGCAGGCAGGGTCGCATCAGAATGCGTTGTAGAATTAACCAGAAATTCAGTACCAATCGCCAGCCCTGCTGAGTTGTAGCGTTGTGCCGAGACATTTGCTCCAGTAACCGGCAATCTATTATCGAACACCACTACAAAGTTCCCGTCCGCATCGGCAGCAATATCCGGTTTTTGTTGATTATCGTCCGTTGTTGTATTGACCTGAAATTCATTACCGGTGGGTAGGGCATGAAGATTAGAAGCCGCCAAGCAGGCAAAACCACACAAAAACAGCGAAATAGCAAAGTTGCCTGCTGCGAACCTTCTTTGCGCCACATCCCTGGTTATCGTAGCTCCAGATAGAAACCTTCTTATATGCGCCGACATTGCTTCCCTCAAATTCAGCCAAAAGGTGTACTTAAGTATGTGGTAGTTCAAAGACCAAATCCAGTGTAAAGCGCGTGAATTGGTTTTCTTGAATGTGATAGCATTGTATTTTCGACAGCGTAATTTCGGCAGATAAGTTATTGAAAATACTTCCTCACTTCATTCGTCGAAAAATTTCACAACGACCCAATCTGCAAAATATTATCGATAACATAGGTTGGTTATTTTTCGAGCGCTTTCTGCGCTTGTGCATAGGGTTATTCATTGGCGTTTGGCTCGCTCGTTATCTGGGACCCGAGCAGTTTGGGTTATTTAATTATGCTAGCGCTTTTGTCGCTCTTTTTGCCACTATCTCATCCCTGGGTCTAAAGGACATAGTCGTACGCGACCTGGTTAAAAATCCCGATGTAGCCGGAGCTACACTAGGTACGGCCGTTGTACTTAGATTGATAGCAGGCCTGGTAGCACTGATTCTTATTGTACTAACCATTTCATGGTTACGTGCCGAGGACGAATTGAGCAAATACCTGGTAGCAATCCTCAGCTTAACCCTGCTCCTTAAAACCAGCGACATAATAAAGTACTGGTTTGAATCACAAGTCCAGTCACGCTATGTCATTTGGGTAGAAAGCTCAGTTTTTATTACCCTTGCTATAATTAAGATATTTCTAATACTCAATCACGCTCAGCTGGTTGTATTTATATGGCTGGTTGTTGCAGAAGCATTTTTTGTGGCTTTGGGGTTAATAGCTATCTACTTGAAAAAAGCAGGCTCCTTCAACAATTGGGCAATTGGTGTTCACAGAGCAGGGGAATTGCTGAAAGACGCTTGGCCACTGGCACTATCAGGCATCGCAATTATGGTATATATGCGAATCGACCAAATCATGCTCGGAGAAATACTAGACAACGAGGCGGTCGGAATTTACTCCGCTGCAGTAAAAATCAGCGAACTCTGGTATATGATTCCGATCATTATCGCTTCCTCGCTGTTCCCCACGATAATCAAAACGAAGTTAAGCAATGAACAACATTATCTGGAGCGGATGCAGTCTTTAATGAATCTGCTTGCTCTGTTTGCTCTTGTCACAGCCATAACTGTGACTCTCGCGGCAAACTGGATCATCCTGTTGCTATTTGCACAAGATTTCGCGCCGGCAGGCAACATTCTCAAAATTCACGTATGGGCATGCATTTTCGTATTTCTAGGCGTAGCAGGAAGCCGGTGGTATGTAGTGGAAAATCTACAAAAACTCAATTTGTACAGATTGACCGGTGGAGCGATAATTAACGTGTGTTTAAACTTGGTTTTGATTCCCCAATATGGCGGAACGGGTGCTGCAGCTTCAACAGTGCTTAGCTATGCATTTGCAGCTTACCTATTGGATTTTACTTCGCAAAGAACACGCAATCTTTTTTGGTTAAAAACCCGCGCAATATTCTTAGGCCCACTTAAACTAATGCTCGATAAATGATAAATTTGTTAAAAACTATAATACCTTTGCCTTTACGTCCGTTTTTCATAAGGTTGCAAAACGCATATTTTGACGGCTACGCCCTGAAATCATACTCCCAAGAGGGAGAAGATATGATTCTTCGCAGACTGTTCGAAAATAGGCCCAATGGCTTTTATATTGATGTTGGATCACATCACCCAAAGCGATTTTCGAATACTTATTTTTTCTACAAGCGTGGATGGCATGGTATTAACATCGATGCAATGCCCGGCAGCATGAAATTATTTGAGAAGTTTCGCCCACGCGATACCAACCTGGAAGTTGGCGTTGGCAGCAACAGCGGTATGATGAATTTCCACATTTTTAATGAACCCGCGCTAAGCGGGTTCTCTCATTCTCTATCAGAAGAGAGAGACAAAGCTTCTACTAATTATTCACTGCTCAAAATCCAGAAGATAGAAGTAAAGCCCTTAGCAGATATTCTTGATAAACAACTACCAAAGGGTCAAACGCTAGATTTTCTGTCTGTAGATGTAGAGGGGCTAGACCTGGAAGTACTGCAATCCAACAACTGGACGAAATATCGACCTGAAATTGTTTTGGTAGAAATACTAAAAAACAACTTCAATGAACTCAATAAAGACCCTGTTGGCCAATTCATGCAACAAAAAAACTACCAACCAATCGCCAAATGCATGAATACTGTTCTTTTTAGAAGAAATGATACCATTGCTTAATCAGTCTGATCGCATAGTGGACAAGGCAGGAAAATCACCATGAGCAGATTGGCTCCAATCGTTCTGTTCGTATATGACCGTCCCGATCACACTAGCCAAACACTTGAGGCCCTGTCAGAAAATGACCTGGCAAGTGAAAGCTCACTATTTATTTATTCTGACGCTCCGCAGAATGAAAGTTCATTTCAGCAGGTTGAAGCTGTTAGACAGCTGGCTCACTCTGCTTTTGGTTTTAAAAGTGTAAAAGTCATTGAGCGGGAAACGAATTATGGCCTTGCACGAAATATCATCGAAGGTGTAACCCAGGTATGCAATCGAGAAGGCCGAGTTATTGTATTGGAAGACGATATAGTAACCAGCCCTTGCTTCCTAAAATTTATGAATGCCGCATTAGATCGATACGCAAACAATTCTGAGGTTTGGCATATCAGCGGATGGAATTATCCAATAAATACTGATGGCCTGGAAAACGGGTTTTTCTGGAGAGTAATGAATTGTTGGGGCTGGGCGACATGGTCCAACCGTTGGCAGCACTTCGACAAAAACCCCCAAGCTTTAATGCAATCATGGCAGCGTGACCAAATCAAACGCTTTAACCTGAATGGAGCCTGCGATTTCTGGAGCCAGGTAAAAGGTAACTACACAGGCAGAATCAATACCTGGGCAATATTTTGGTATGCAAATATCTTTGAAAATAATGGTCTATGCCTAAATCCCGGCCAGCCATTTGTGCAGAACATTGGGTTAGACGGCAGTGGAGAAAACTGCGATGATGAGAAAATGCCTACGCAAGGGAATCTGGCAATGCACACCAATGGATTTCCCAAAACCATATACGAATCAGACTTAGCAATCCAGCGTATCTCTTCTCATTTAAAAAATAACTCTAATGCAGGATTTTTTCGAAAGATACTGGTGAAGTTGAAAATAATAATGAAGCAATTAGCATGGAAGCAATAATAGTATGGGGCCAACATATTCCTGAAGCTTGGCTATCGCCTGATAGTCGTAAGTACCTCTGCAGCCTACCTCCAACACTGCCTCCCGTTGAGTGGGTCTGGGAGGAAATGGATAGGGTTTGGAACTTCTATGCACTGGATAATCAATTACCACTTTCTAGCCAGGACGTTGGGCAGTTCTACGCCCACCCGGTATGGCTAATGAATGGAATCTTTACCCAGCTTGACCCCACTTCGGCGCAATATCGACAGATGCTGGCAAAATATCTGGCCAAAACTGGCTTGCACCATTTTGCGGACTACGGAGGAGGATTTGGAGAGCTCGCGTTAGCAATTACCTCAGCCAATCCCGATGCCACTGTTTCCATCATTGAGCCTTACCCCTCTTCCGCCGGGCTGGAGCGTTTAAAGCAAAAACCAGGAATAAACTTTAGTGCCGAGCTTCCACCCAGTAAATTTGAAGCGATTACAGTACAAGATGTTTTGGAACACGTAGAAGACCCAATAAAGCTAGCATGGCAAATTGCTGGAGCCGTGAAGGAAGAAGGCCTGGTAATTTTTGCAAACTGCTTCAGACCATTTATTCTCTGCCATCTGCCCACTACCTTTCATCTACAACATACATTCAAAGGGATTATGCAAACAATGGGGTTAAACTTTATCGGAATCGTAGAGGGTGCACCTCACGCGCAGATATTTCGGCGCAAGGGCGCCCTCAACCTAAATCGGGCTAGAAATGCGGAAATGATTTCGAAATCACTGCATCCCCTACCTAACAAGATCTACACATTACTGTCCAACATCAAACAAACTTTCATTTTAAAATGAAAGTTTTTCAGATCAGTCAGTCGGATATAAGTGGTGGAGCTGCACGTGCCGCTTATCGTATTCATCACGCCTTGCGTGATCTGGATTTGAACTCAAAAATGATCGTAGAACGTGCCACCGCAGGCGACTGGACAGTAACAGCGCCACAAAAAATATGGCCACGAACCAAGAGTATGGCTTCAAGACTACTCAGTGATCAATTTACAAGACTGGTAGGCCCTGAAAGCGTGGCCATGCACTCCCCTGCAATGGTGCCTTCAAACAAATCAAAACAACTCAACAATTCTGATGCAGACCTTATACACCTACATTGGCTAAACGGTGAGATGTTCTCTATAGCGGATATAGGTCGGATTCGTAAGCCTGTGCTTTGGACACTACATGATATGTGGGCCTTCTGCGGTGCAGAACACTACTCTCAGGACTTACGGTGGCAATCAGGATACACTGCTGCGAACCGCCCCGGTAGCGAAGCCGGTTTTGACCTGAACCGCTGGACATGGTCGCGCAAGCAGAAACACTGGCAAACACCCATGCAAATTGTGACACCCAGTCACTGGCTCGCCAACATTGCGCGCGAAAGCGCTCTGATGAAGCATTGGCCAGTAGCTGTCATACCGAATCCTATTGATACAGACATCTGGAAGCCGATGGATAAATCAATCGCTCGCGCATTGCTAAACTTGCCTGCAGATATACCCATTTTACTTTTCGGATCAATCGGGGGCACACTGGATCCGCGCAAGGGCTTTGATCTTTTGCTGGATGCAATGCAACATCTACGCAGTCAGATAGCTGGACTGGAGCTCCTACTGTTTGGTCAGTTAACACCGGAAAACCCGCCAGCACTCGGTTTTCCTCTCCACTATACCGGCCATTTGCATGACGACCTTAGCCTTAGAGCACTCTACTGCGCTGCCGATGCCTTGGTAATTCCATCGAGGCAGGACAATTTGCCAAATACAGGTGTTGAATCTCTGGCCTGTGGCACACCCGTGATTGCATTTGACAGCGGTGGATTGGGAGATATTGTTGAGCACAAAAGTACAGGGTACTTGGCATCAGCATTTGATACTGTGGACCTGGCTAGCGGAATTAGCTGGGTGTTGGAAAATAATGGCGATGACACACTCAGCCTTAATGCGCGTCAAAAAGCCATAAAGGAATTTGACAATCGAGTTATTACACGAAAATACCTAGAGATATACGAGAAGGTACTAGCCATATGAAAAAGGCACTGATCACAGGCATTACCGGTCAAGATGGATCCTACCTCGCAGAGCTGCTACTGGAAAAAGGTTACCAGGTCCATGGAATCAAGCGGCGTGCTTCTTCTTTTAACACACAGCGTGTGGACCACATCTACCAAGATCCTCACATCGAGCATCAACACTTCATGCTGCATTATGGCGACCTCTCGGACACTTCAAATCTAACACGCATTCTGCAAGAGATTCAGCCTGATGAAGTATATAACTTGGGCGCACAATCCCATGTTGCGGTCAGTTTCGAATCGCCAGAATATACAGCAGATATTGATGCACTAGGTACATTGAGATTGTTAGAAGCCATCAGATTTTTAAAACTGGGAAATAAAACCCGGTTCTATCAAGCCTCGACTTCTGAGATGTACGGACTGGTACAAGAATCTCCACAGAGTGAAAGTACGCCCTTTTATCCTCGTTCACCCTACGCAGTTGCCAAGCTGTACGCCTACTGGATCACCGTAAACTACCGAGAAGCTTATGGTCTCTACGCATGCAACGGCATATTGTTTAACCACGAATCACCCAGGCGCGGGGAAACCTTCGTAACACGCAAAATTACCCGCGGCCTTAGCAATATTGCCCAGGGAATTGAACAATGCCTTTACCTCGGAAATTTAAGTGCGCTGCGCGATTGGGGACATGCCAGAGATTACGTAAAAATGCAGTGGCTGATGCTGCAACAAAATCAGGCTGAAGATTTTGTTATTGCAAGCGGTGAACAGTATTCTGTACGCGAATTCGTATGCTGGGCGGCACTGGAACTCGGCGTGACCTTACGCTTTGAGGGCAAGGGTACCAACGAAATCGCCATTATTGAAAAAATAGTGGGTAATTCTGCATCTGCACTAAAAGTGAACGATATTATTGTTCGTGTCGATAAACGCTACTTTAGGCCATCGGAAGTAGAAACATTATTAGGTGACCCGTCAAAAGCCACCCAGAAGCTGGGCTGGCGAGCGGAAACCACAGCACAGCAAATGTGTGCCGAAATGATTGCCGAAGATCTCAACATAGCTAAGCAGCAGGTTTTACTTAAGAAGCACGGCTATGCAACAAACAGTGTTGCTGAATAGCGACTATGGACAAAAATACTTTACAACGAATATTTGTAGCAGGACACAAGGGAATGGTTGGCTCAGCCATCGTTAAACAACTAAGATCCATAGGCGAGCACGAAGTGATAACACGGGAACGTCAATCCCTGGATCTACTGGACCAATCTGCTGTACTGCATTTTTTTGAAAGCACCAAAGTGGACCAAGTATATCTCTCAGCCGCCAAAGTTGGAGGTATTTACGCAAACAATTCCTATCCGGCAGATTTTATTTATCAAAACCTGATGATACAGACAAATATCATTCATGGAGCTCACCAATCAGGCGTCCAACAACTATTGTTTTTAGGTTCTTCCTGTATTTATCCAAAACTGGCAAAACAGCCTATATCCGAAACTGCGCTACTAACCGGTCCGGTTGAAGCAACTAACGCCCCTTATGCTATCGCCAAAATTGCCGGAATATCATTATGCGAGTCTTACAATCGGCAATATGACCGTGACTACCGATGCGTGATGCCAACCAATCTATATGGACCCGGGGATAACTATCACCCTGATAACAGTCATGTGATCCCTGGACTCATCGCACGTTTCCACCAGGCAAAAATCCAGGATGCCGCAAAGGTCTCTGTTTGGGGAAGTGGCAAGCCAAAAAGAGAGTTTTTACATGTCGATGACCTGGCTTCTGCATGCATACATGTAATGGCTATCAAGAAATCAGAGTGGACTAAAAATCGTGACCCCATGTGCTCACATATCAATATCGGCTATGGCAGCGATATATCTATAGCTGATCTCGCCACACTTGTATCAAAAATTATCGGTTTCAAAGGAGAAATTGTATTTGATTCGAGCAAGCCCGATGGCACACCACGCAAAATACTCGACAGCTCTAAAATGTTAGATCTGGGTTGGACACCAAAATATACGCTTGAAGATGGGCTTGTGCATACCTACCAAGCCTACAAGCACGAATTGGCAACAGAACGCAGCGTGTGACTCGAAACCAAGATACAGTTCGTTTTACCGTTATCACGTCTACATTCAATTGTGATACGGCTCTGGCAAAGACAGCCCAATCAATCAGAGAGCAATCATATTCCAATATTCAATGGATTATTGCCGACGGCGCTTCAACTGATGACACATTGGAAGTCATCAAGAATAATACTGATATAATTTCCGATTGGTTCAGCGAACCGGATAAGGGTATCTACGATGCCTGGAACAAAGCCAGCAGACTGATCAACGGGGATTGGGTTATATTTTTGGGTGCCAGCGATCGATTATTCACAAATAATTCGTTCTCAGAAATTTGTCAGGAACTTACCAAAATACCCTCTGACTGCTTGCTTTTTTATGGCAATGTTCTGGTAGAAAAGCCTGATGGTCGCGCGCGCTATGTTTCTCGCAAACCCCGCCTGAATTATTGGGAATTTGGTCGGCCTGCACTTCCCCATCATCAAGGCGTATTCCAGCACCACTCATTATTTGAGTTCGACGAGCCATTTGACAGCAGTTATGCAATCGCTGGCGACAGCAAATTCCTATTGCAGTCTAAGATACGTACCCATTTTAACCATATCGACCTGACCATATCAAAAATGGCAGACGATGGTGTAAGCAACAACTACCGGCATATAATGGCCACCCAAAAGGAGATCAATCGACTATGTAACGAACTGGATTTAGCAGTACCTGTTACCCAACGTATCTCGGCATTATTGAACAGAGCAGTCTATTTTATTGGTTATCGCTTCCTGCCCCAATCTATCTCAAAGAGAATACAAAAATATTTTGATAAATTGCGGCGCATAGTTAGCCCTCCCCCAAATTGAAAATCGCACTGATAATTACGGGCCTATCAATGGGCGGTGCAGAACGTCAAGTATGCGACCTGGCCGATCAGTACTTTGGTAAGGGACACCAAGTAATGCTTGTTTCGTTGAGCGGCACTACTATTCAAAGGCCAAGAAACCAAAAGGTACAGCTTATTTCTTTATGTACTACAAAATCTTTCTTTAGTATTGTTCGGTCATACATTGCCTTGCACAAATACTTGAAAGTATTCAAGCCAGACGTGGTACACAGCCACCTTATACATGCTAACATTTTTACTCGTCTTCTCCGTTTAACTATGCGCATGACGCGACTAGTCAACACATCTCACAATATCTGGAGCCGCAGCCGCCTCGGCGTTCTAGCGTATCGATGCACTGATCGCCTGGCAGATCTCTCTACCAATGTCAGTGATAAAGCCGTACAGAGCTATATAGATGCCGGAGCCACTAGAGAGGGGCATATGATTACCGTATACAACGGCATCAATGTTTCTGAATTTCAATATAATGTCCATGCCAGAACTACAATTCGAAATGAGTTTCGTATCTTAGAAGACAGTCCTTTGTTGCTGGCAGTGGGCCGAATGACCCGGGAAAAAGACTACCCGAATATGTTACATGCTTTCTGCAAAGTTCAGGCGAACATTCCGACTGCAATCCTGCTCATCGTCGGTATAGGAGCGCTCTCTCCAGAAATCACTGATCTGGCCAGGAAGCTAAATATTCACAATAGTGTCCAATTTCTTGGCCTCCGTAAAAACATACCTGAACTGATGAGCGCTGCAGATATGCTGATTCTTTCATCTGCAAATGAAGGATTTGGTCTTGTGGTCGCTGAAGCCATGGCCTGTGAGCGCATTGTAGTAGCCACTGACTGTGGCGGCATCAGAGAAGTTTTAGGAGATACGAGGCCGCTGGTACCCAGACAAAACAGTTCCGCACTTGCCGATGCAATTATCGAAGCCCTCTCTATAGAAGAAGTTGAATTAAAACGCCAAGGCAAGATTGCCAGAAAAAGAATCGAAGATCACTTCTCCCTGGAAACTATCGCAAGCAACTGGATTGACCTTTATAAACAACTATAGATGGAAATTACAACTGATCTGAGTTTTCTACCAATCTGACATAAAATCGCACGGCAGCCATATAGGATTCAACCCCTATCCTTTCGTTGGTGCCATGAAATCTATTCTCACTCATGTTTATCTCGGCAAATACGAATCGATAGGTATCGTCACTTATCTCCGCATAATATTTGGAATCAGTCGCTGCTGGCAGTATACCAGGCACAACTAAAATCTCTTGCTCTACAGTTTCCTGAATTGTTTTTTCAATAGCTTGATAAGCTTTACTTATTACGGAAGATACCGGAGAAGGATCATTACTTTGATTTATAATCGCAACACTAACTTGCTCGTTTGCAATGGCCTTTACAACAAACTCTTTGGTTGAAGCAACTGTCTCACCCGGCAATATACGATGATTTATAATCGCTTTTGCATAAATGGGCAATACATTTTCCTTTGGGCTACCCAGCAACATTGTTGGAGCAGTGGTCGTACGCACAAGTGCATTAAACTGAGGCTGTTGCTCCACCAACCCCGAAATCATAGGTGCCAACATACCAATATTTGCAAGTACGGCCTTTTTGTAAAATGGCATTTCCTGCGCCACCGGCTCCATCATTGTTTCAAAAACAGAAGTATCTAACGGAAATTTATTCTCAGACACACTAACAACCGCCTGACTTAAAACAGTTGCTGCTGTTTCTGCCGGTGGCATGGAAGAATGACCGCCTTCGCCCTTTACCGAAAGCTCCAGTGAAACATAGCCCTTCTCAGAAACATTCACCATGGCAATAGGCTTATCCAGCCCGAATATGCCACCATTAGTGATAAATCCCCCTTCATCAAGAACAAAAAGTGCCTGTATACCCTTGGCCTTCAAATATTTTGCTATTTGCCCAGCGCCATCAACACCTCCCCTTTCTTCATCATGGCCAAAGGCAAGGTAAAAACTACGTTTGGGTTCATATCCCTGTAGTAATAATTGCTCAACCGCCTCCAATATCGCGAATACGCCCAATTTGTCATCCAACGCTCCTCTGCCCCATATATATCCGTTAGCAATATCTCCAGAAAAGGGACCATGCTCCCAAAGTGGTTCCGTCCCAGCTACAACAGGAACCACATCCATGTGAGAAAGCAAGAGCACAGGCTTTAGAGTAGGATCACTGCCTTTCCACACATAAAGCAAGCTATAGGCGCCGATTACTTTTTTATCGAGGTTTTTTGTGACAAGTGGAAATTCCACATCGATGAATCGATGTAATTCGAGAAATGATTCGTAATTAATATCGGCAATATTCTGCTCAGATATGGTCCTTATTTTTATCGCGTTAGCCAGACGTTGGGGAATATCCTGCCTTTCAAGATCAACCAGGACTTTGTCATAGGAGCCTCGGGTAGGCGTACCATAATTCAGCGTGTTACAGAGACCTACAATCATAAGCAGGCCTAAAATTAAGCCTATTGCCAAGAGAAATCTTTGCATAGTACCTCTCATACTAAATGTTTGAACCTATACCTAGATTGCTGACTCAGATAGAACCCAAAATATTACTACAAAAATTATGGGCCTATTCTGGAATAGGCCCGTGACTGCGCCTAAGCACCAACCCGCATCGGCCCCAAAAAATCGATTTTTCCCAATGGCACACCTTTTATCCGCAAAATATCGTAAGCCGTTGTTAGATGAAAATACAGATTGGGCAGTGAAAATGACATGACAAAATTTTCAGCTGTAAACGGGATCTGATTTTTACCTATTTTGAAAACGAGTTTTCCGCCACTTAAACTATTAACAGCATCATGGTCCATTGCTTTTAGTTCATCCAACGTAATTGCAATCAGCTCCTGCAAACCTGGATAATCCGCTTCAGGGTATCCAGCTGGAGGTTCGAATACACCCTTTTGCAAGCCCTTGATCGCACCCAAAGAATGATGCGCCATGCATACAACCTGGAAACGAAATTTCAACATATCTGGATACAGACAGGTGTCCACCACATCATCCAGCGAAATTCCATTTCCAGCGCAATAAACGGCGCCTTTTTTCAGGAAGCCAGTGGCTCCCTCCAAAGCTTGTATATAGGACCCTACACTTAAATCGAAAAGAGAAACTGACATAAATAAGCCTGCGAACTAATGAGAACAACCCACCTTATCCCCAATGCCCGAGAACATGCAAACTGGCAGCTTCAACAAAGGCTGATTTACCGCAAAATCTCACTTACAGCGCTTGTGTATCTCAGCCTCAAGTTTCGTTGCTTCAATTTTCCGCTGTTGTTCGCTTATATCGTAGGATTTTCCATTGTCATCAACAAAAGATACGCGTCCATTGAGTATCCGCAATTGCTTGCGCGCATTGTTACACGCTTGTTTTTTTTGGCGCTGATTTTGCTGTTCGCTATATTCCTTTTTTGCCTTGAGCTGCTTTTCACCTTCGCTCTCAAGCAATATATTTCCCAATTTTTCTATGTTTGCAGAACTTTCATCTATATTAGTCTCGCTAACTTCCCTGGAGATGTCATCAGCCTTGAGATGCTCGGGTTTTTTATCCCCAAAATGCACATTCCCTTCTGCATCGAGCCACCGGTAGACTTCCGCGCTCGCAAGAGAAAGCGGCATACACATAAAAAACAAAATGATGAATAGCCTAAGACTCATGGATTCTCCCCATTACTATTACTTCAGCTAAGCTATTACATTTGAGTTATTACAGCAAAACGATTAAAGCAAAACTGGCTCAAGTAATTTACCGCTCGCCGGGGTTAAATACCATTATTGCGGCTTCAGTAATCAATTTTCCTCATTATACTTCCACCGGAGTATTTTGTTTACACCTATCACCGTCGCAAACACTGACAAATATATCCAGGCAGACTGTTGAGTATCAATTATGCCGGCTCCCAGAAGAAAACTGGGTGCTATGCCTGAGAAAGCAAATGGTATGGCAATAGTACGTATCCATGAAGGTTCCTGGCTTTGTTCCGTTGTTTTATCAAACATAATAGTTCTCCAGTAAATAGCTATTTTTATCGTATCAGAAAATAAAACTAACGAGAGCACTCAGACTGCAGCGCCCTCGCCAATTACGCAACTAATACATGGCTATTGTTTCGATCGGTGCACCGTTGAATAAATGGAAATTCCTGAGCTAAGTATGGAGGCACCATAAAACAATGCTGCCCCCACGGAAAAAGGCCCACCCATAACAACAAGACCCATGCCCAGGAAGGCCGTGGCTGCGGCAGCAGCCCTATCACCGCTACTAGCTATACCACCACTTACACTACTCATTTCATCTACAGTTAATTCACGCATATCTTAATCTCCTTGTTGGGATTTAACCCACCAGTTTGTCAGCCTTACAGTATTGTCGGCTGCGATTAAATTCTGCTGATTTATTCGGTAGATGAATAGCCACATAAGTACGTGTTTACGGGTACGCCTCTTCCATTTATCCAGTACGCTTTTACAATATGGATAAGCATCAATAGTCCATTCGTAGCCTAGCATTACGCCAACAACAATCTTGCTATTACGTGCAAGGAGGTTAAAACTTCCATAGTTTGATATCAATGTAGTATCACTGTCCTGTGTTTATCCAAATTTTACAATCGCACCTTCTTACATTAGATATGCGGGTACAAAAGAGAAGCGTCCCGGGGATACAAAAATTTCTGCCCATATTTCCCGCAAACAGTGCAAACTGAAAATAAAGGAACCCAAAAATGCATACCAACCCAGACGACAATGCCAGGATCAGTGAACTGGTTATATATCCCATCAAGGGCTGCAAGGGTCAGCAGCTACAAACCGCGCAAGTTACACAAATGGGATTGGCGGGTGATCGCGAATTCTCAGTCATTTTAAATGGCCGTAGAGCCAACCAGAAACAGGTACCCTTACTGCACAAACTTGGAGCACAGTGGAACGACAAAAATCAACTCACGCTGAGCTTCCCCGACACTACAGATTTCGTGCTCAATACCAACATAACAGCTTCAAAACTCACAGTTGAAATTCACTCCAAGCCAGTCTCTATGCTCGACATGGGCGATGAGGTATCAAACTGGTTATCAAGCGTCATGTGCGCAGAAGTTAAATTGGTTCGGGCTGAGCAAGCCTTCGACTGGTTTTTTCCATTACCAGAATTTTCCCTGATTCATAATATGAAACAAACCAAATTCGTAGACGCGGCACCAATTTTATTGACTAACCAAAACTCATTGGACGCGCTTAACAAACGGATTGATGCAGACACAAATTCAGGAAAAAAGGCCCAGCCCTTACCTATGGATCGATTCAGGCCCAATATCGTAGTGTCCAACCTATCACCTTACCAGGAAGACGATATCGCTAAATTCATTTTCCCGGCACTCAAGCTGCAACGCGTAGCTGTATGCGAGCGATGTGTCGTCACAACAACAGACCAGCAATCAGGCCTCAAGGGCAAGGAGCCCCTGAGAACACTAAGCAAATTTCGCAAGCGTAAAAACGACTACGCAGGCGGCATAATGTTCGGCATTTACCTGACACCCAAAAGCGAAGGAAGCGTCTCGGTTGGAGATATACTCCAATAACTAGACCAGGCGCCCAAACAAATCCCCAACAAAAATAGAGTCGGGATAGCGTTATACAGGCCGGAAATTTATCAGGGTAACATCGTCAACGTCTTCATAGCTGACTTCCACCGGCATACCAACTTTCACGTCTTCCGGTGCACAACCCACAATGTTCGTCGTCATTCGGGGCCCTTCTGCTAGCTCAACCGCTGCAACAACATAAGGTACGCGATCAGCCAAATTTGAGTCATGTCCCATTCTGTCAACGGTAAAAGAATAAACGGTAGCTTTACCGCTGAGGTTTTCCCATTCCCAATCATCTGCTAAGCAGCAGGGACATCGATTGCGAGGATAAAAAAATACCCCCCCACGCGGACAGCGTTGCAGCTTAAGTGTTCGATCCCTTGCCGCATCAAAGAAAGGCTGGGTGGTTGGGTTAGGCATCGGTAAAGGCCTGCCATCTCTTGCCAATTTCGTCATTACGCCCCCTCCAGTATAAGTGCAACCTGTTCTGCCATCATGCCACCGGTACCATTTACATAGGCAAGATCCGCCTTTTTAACCTGTCTTCCATCAGCCCGGCCCTGGAGTTGCAAAACTGCTTCGGTCACATGGGACATGCCCCCTGACAAACCTGCCTGCCCCATACCCAACTGCCCTCCATGGGTATTAAGTGGCCAATCGCCATGGTAGCGAAGATCATGCTCCTCTATAAACGCCCCTCCCTGCCCCTTTTTGCAGAATCCAGCATCTTCAATGGTTAGCAATACTGTGATGGTGTAACAATCATAAATGGATGCCATATCAATAGCCTCACGGCTGGCACCAGACATTTTGAAGGCACGATCAGCAGCCATACGGATAGGCGTATCGATAAAGTCTGGCATATAGGTAACGCTTTTATGGGTTAAGTGCTCGCCATAACCACTCAGAAACACGGGCCTGTGCGGCGCTCGCTTAGCGCGCTCAGCGGAAGTAACGAGAACTGCACTCCCACCAAAACAGGGCATCACCAATTCCAGTAATTTCAAAGGATCAGCAATCATTCGCGAGTTCATCACATCATCAATAGTGATGGGCTTATCGCGATTAATTGCTTTAGGGTTTGCCAATGCATTGTAGCGTTGCTGCACAGCGATCTTTGCCAGCGTCTCAGGCTCAACCCCGTATAATTCACAATAACGCGAAGCAATCATGGCAAAGCTGGGCGTGGCAGCAACCAGGCCGTAGGGAATTTCAAACTGCCCCTGGGGAGAGCCCCAGGAATCCCCGCCCAAGTATGCTGACAACCGAGCACGGCCCCGAGGTGCGGCCCCAGCGCTTTGCACTCTACGTGGAGCAGGTACGGAAGGACACAAAACAAGCACATTTTCGCAAATGCCCACTTCAATCGCCGCTGCGGCTCGCCAGATCATACCCGCGGGTGTGGCACCGCCCAGATCAACCACCTCATTGAAATTCGACTGCACTCCAAGATACTCGGCCAGTGCCGAGGGCCCAAACATGGGCGATTCAGGAATAGGACTCATAACCAGTCCATCAATTTCATCCTTTTCAAATTCACCATCAGCCAATGTTTCAGCGGCCAGCTGCGCTGAGGCCTCCATTGAAAACATTGGTGTATCCCAGCGTCGCTGGGGCGCCCACTCGCTTAGCGCAACGATTGCTGCGGCACGTTTACCCACTGTGCACCTCCTGTAGATTTTTTTCGATCCCTGGCTTCAATCCAACCAGCTCCACCACGGTAATAACAGTCCGTTGACAGGCCAGATAAAACAAGGTTTTTGATAATGATTGTTAATATTCAGTATGTACAGAGGATACTGAATATTAAAAGTGATTTGAAAATAACGCAGATGTTATTTACTAGGATGACAGCACAAGTTCACAAGTTAATGAAGCAGGACTCAAAAAAGAGCCCTAATCTACTAATTGTGTAGGCGACGTCTTAGAATCCACAAACCTGCCAAGCCCAGCAAAAAAGTCATGTAAGGTGCGGGCTCTGAAACAGAAACACCCTCGCGTCTAGCGACCGCATAATGATAATCGTCTTCAAGCTCCTTAATCTGAAACGCACCAGCTACTTCCAGACCGTCATCGGGCGTCCAAATAGCTGCACCAATAAAAGTGAGGTCACCTGTATCTGCGGAAAAAGCAAAAAATGGCCCGCCCATACCATTATTCGGACTGAACGTATTTGGGTATCCCAACTGGTCGGTCAATGTGCTGGCGAATAGTGCGGCAAGCGTTTGATCACCCCACCACACTTGGCTCGCTAGCGTTCCCAAAAGGGATTCCAGGGGGCCATTAATCGTGTTCACAGACCAAACGCCATTATTTGCCGGGTTTGC
>JAHRWB010000057.1 GCA_019090385.1 Pseudomonadales bacterium
AATGCCTCATCACCGGTTTCCAAAAGGTAGACAGTGTGCAGACCTCTGTTTATCACTTGCGGCGATTCTTCCAATATGGTTGTCGGTAGTACAGGGTTATTGGAAGCACATGCCGCCAACAAAAGAAAGCTGAGCATTCCGGATATACCGTACAAGTACTTCCGTACAAAAAGAGAATTCTGCACAGGACTAATCAACGTCAGAATTTAAATATGAGACCCACGATAGGTCCATGGGTCACAGTATCATACGCATAGTACTCTGGCTGCCCGCGTGTGCCGCTCTTGTAATCCACCCAGGTGCCTTTGTATTGCAGATCCAAATCCAGTAATTCGCTGAGCTTGTAACGAATGCCCATGGACAGGGATGATGTGAAGTCAGATTGAAGGCCCAGGCCCCCAATATCGGCGCGCACCTGAAACTTCCACTTATCGCTCAGGTCTGTATTCCAGCGTACACCAACCAACAGATCCACCCAGTCTTCTTTAACGCTAGCGTCCAGAGGTCCGGGGAATACCGAAGGAGTAATTTCCACCTCAATATCATTATCCCACCAACGTATACCAACAAAGGTATCAAACTGCCCGTTTGCCAACTCTATTCGGCGAGCCAACAGCGCCTCAAACACCCCCTGTCGAACTCTGGCATCTATTATTCCATCTCTGGGACCGGAGATATCGGCACTCAAATCCATGAAACCGTAGTCCAGTATCACGCCCCACCCATTAGTATTGTAGGCCTCAAAATGCACCATTGCCGCCATATCCAGGTTTTCCAGGATGGTCTCGGTGTCCACATTCACCTCAGCATCGGTGGCCCTACCTACTCCAGCATCTCCTTCGATACTGCTGGCCATACCATAAAGTTCCAGCTCGTAGGACCAATCCGCAGCGTGTGCCGAACAAAACATTACGGTGCCCAAAACAAGCAGGACAATTCGAACAAATTTCATCAATTTTTCCTCTCTCTCTGTATTATTCAAGCCATAAGTCGAAACGATAAACTTCTGCTGTGTGCTGTACACGCGTAATATGACGGAATAACATGTCGGAAACCAGCCGCAATTACACGACAACATTCTCAGGGAGCATCTCAATGTACCGACTCTTATCAATCTGTATTGCTCTTGTATTGAGCACGTCAATGCTTGCAGAAACACTTTCATCGTCTGTGGGTCTGATGATATATCCGTCGGATGGGCAATCTGCGGATAAATTGGCGGAAGACGACTATCAGTGTTATGCATGGGCCAAGGGAGAAACAAAATATGACCCAATCAACCCCGAGGCACCTGCAGAGGTTGTTGCAGCTAATCCTGGTCCTGATGGCAGTGGTGTAAGGGGTGCGGTGAGAGGGGCAGCGGCAGGAGCAATTATCGGAGAAGTAGTCGATGGCGATGCCGGTGATGGTGCAAAAATCGGAGCTGCTGCTGGCATTGTTCGTGGTCGTGGCAGGGCCAGACGTAAAGCCAGACAGCAAGCAGAACAGACCAACCAGAAAAACGACTCGGCCTTTGCAGAAAAGCAGGGGAAATTCAAAAGCGCTATGAGTTTATGCATGGAATCAAGGGGTTATGCCGTTAAGTAGAAATAACTCTTGACGCCCAAATCAACATTCCCGGTGCATTAGAGTGCTAGAGCGGTACAGTAAAGCGCCCTTCGGATACCAGTTTCTGCTGACCAGCCTCGTCTTGCTGGTGTTTCTTCCCGGTTTTTTTCAGGGCGAGCTGGCAGCACTCATCTCTCGAATTCTGTTCACATTCATTTTACTGGCTTCGCTCTATCTAGCGACACCAACACGCAGTAAGCTGTTAATCGGTTTGGTACTAGCCCTTCCAGTGATTACCTCAAACTGGCTAATTTCATGGTTCGTGGAACTGCCTGCGCAATCACTCATCTACAGCATTTTTCAATTCGTATTTATCCTGTACATAATCTACCAGGTATTTCGATATTTGGTGGATGCCAAAAAAGTAGATTCAGAAATGATCTACGCGGCCCTGTGTCTCTATCTGCTCATCGGCTTGTGTTTTACACTTATCTATTTTGGAATAATCCTGACTGACCCTGATGCTATCAAGCTGAAAGTCGAGACTGAACTAACCAGCCAGCAATCTGTTACTGCACTACTGCATGAACTCATCTACTTTAGCTATGTCACACAAACCACTCTGGGGTATGGAGACCTGACACCCGTCTCTGGAATTGCACGTTCATTTGTCATCGCCCAATCCCTTGTTGGACAAATTTATGTAGCAGTGGTTATTGCAAGGCTTGTGGGGCTTCAAATAGCCAGCGCTACGCAAGACTAGCCCATCGGCTTCAACAAATTGGTCAATTGGATTTAGATATAGATGAGGGATATCATTGCCATGTTAATCTCAATGCTATTCGAAGGAGGATACATGCAGTTTCACTCGATTAATCGGTGGATGATGTTAGGCCTAATCACCCTACTCTCAGGATGTACCAGTTCGGCTGTGGTGGACTACGACCGCTCAGTGCAATTTGAAAGATACAAAACTTTCGCCTTCATCAGCGACCACCCAATGATTTTGGGGAGTACATCATTCCCGGTAAGCCCGTTGCTGGAAGGTCGCCTGACTCAGGCTATTCAGACTTCGCTGCAATCTCGAGGACTTGTTTTTTCAACTGACCGTGAAACCGCTGATGTGGCAGTTTCATTTACTGTAGGGTCAAGAGAAAAAATCTCGGTAGATAGCTACCCTTCTGCCTATCAGGGATACTACGGCCGATATGACTGGGGAGCGGGATATTACTACGGTAATGACGTAAGCGTGCGTCAGTATACGCAAGGTCTTTTGGCAATTGATTTATTTGACGTGAAAGCAAGACAACCCGTCTGGCATGCAAAAGCATCACAGCAAATTACCAGCAAAATGCAGAAAAAACCTGAGTCATTTATCCAGAAAATTGTCGACAGTATGCTTAGCAAGTTTCCACCCAATTAGATTCGAAGAATAAATACACAAAAATCAGGGATTATATTATGAGACACACACTTTACCTATTGTTAAGCACAGCTCTACTGAGTGGGTGCATGTCCGACCCGGTTGTTCAAAGCGGGTCCACTGCAGAAGTGAGCTTTGACGGACTGCACCGGGTGGACAACTCCCGAATGAAAGATGCCTGGGTCAAACCGGATCTCAATCTTTCAGGCTATGACAAAATCAGATTATTGGGCGCCGGTGTTGAGTATCGAGCTGTTAGACCCGCTTCCCGCTCCGTGCGAGCGAATGCCAACCGAAGCGACTTTCCGATGGATGAAAACCAAAAAGCCCGGCTACTGAAAAACGTACGCGAAGTATTCATGACTGAATTAGGCAAAAGCGAGCACTTCACAATAGTGAACGATGAAGGACCCGGCGTTCTGGAGTTAAAAGGTGCTCTTTTAGATGTAGTTTCAAATATACCTCCAGAGGCCATCGGCAGAAACGAATTCTATCTCAGCAAATTAGGTGAAGCCACACTGGTGCTAGAGCTGCGAGATTCTCAAAGTGAAGAGATTCTGGCACGAACAATAGATCGGCAAGCGATCGAGCCACTCCGAATGCAAGAGTCAAACAGAGTGCTGAATATCTCTGAACTGCGACGTGAAATTCGAAGTTGGGGTGTACTGCTAGCAAAACGCCTGGATGAACTACATGAGAACGCCATCGCTCAGTAACCGCTCGGCTGGTAGATAGGCAACCCCATGCACAATCATATAGTACTGATTTTCGCTGCTTCTCTGGTCTTTACGTACGGATTATTTTCCAAGCTATCCGAGCGCTCGATCATTACCGGGCCCATGGTGTTTGTATTGGTGGGCTTGTTGGTCAGCCCGCTTGGGTTATCACTATTTGAGATTCACCCCAACGCTAACATAGTTAAGCTTGCTGCTGAACTCACGCTCATCATCATACTTTTTGTTGACGCGAGTATGATTGACCTGGACGCACTTAAGCAGGACCGCCCCCAGATTGCCACGCGACTTCTCGGAGTGGGTCTTCCGTTGACTATGATAGCCGGTACGTTGGTCGCTTATTTGCTGTTTCCACAGTTGAGCATCTGGATGATTCTGTTAATAGCCTTGATCCTGTCTCCAACAGATGCTGCACTGGGTCAGGCTGTTATCAAGAATGTGCAGGTACCTGCACCCCTTCGCAGAGCCATTAGTGTAGAAAGCGGCCTGAATGACGGCATAGCCTTACCACCTATCCTGTTTTGTATAGCCGCGTTATCAACCGCCGAATCACATCAGGACGGCGGATGGCTATGGTTTATGTTCAAGCAACTCACGCTGGGTCCATTAGTAGGAGCACTGTTCGGTTTTGTCGGCGGTCGACTGGTTGATGTGGCTGCGAAAAAAGGCTGGATGGAGGGTACTTTTCAGAGATTGGCCTGTATTCCCATTGCGATCCTTACTTTTGCAGGGGCCGAAGCTGTTGGTGGAAACGGTTTTATAGCCGCATTTTTTGCAGGATTGTTTCTGGGGATAAAGAACCACGACGTTCGGGAACGCGTTCAGGAATACGGAGAAGCGCAGGGAATGCAACTCTCTCTGTTATTGTTCTTTATGTTTGGTGTGGTTCTCTTACCAGCAATAGCACCTTACGTAGGAATGGTTGAGTGTTTGTATGCGATACTGAGTTTGACAGTGATACGAATGTTACCAGTCGCGCTCTCGCTGACAGGGGCCAAAATAGATGTACCCACCATTCTTTACGCAGGATGGTTCGGACCTCGCGGCATAGCATCATTGTTGTATTTGCTAATCGTCGTCACCACCTTGGGATTCGAAGGCTACGAGCAGATGGTGGCAGTGATTTCCCTTACCATTTTGCTTAGCGTATTTGCACATGGAATCTCCGCTGTGCCATTTACCAATCGCTTTACCAGAACAGCACCCTAGTGGTCAAGATACAGATAATTTTGCCAACCCGACATACGCAGAAGAATTCGCCGCATTATCGCTACATGAGCAAAGTGATCAGAATAAATAGCTACCTGTGCGCGGGTTCCTCTGGGTAAATTAAACTCGGACATGTCATCCAGAACTTCAATCGCGACCGGAATTCTACCAACTGAATTAAAACTGGCTGTGCCAAGTAAACTGCCACTCGCCTGAATCTGTCCTTCACTTAAGTTGGGTAACACCTGAATGACTTTCCCCTTAAACACCTTACCGGGAAGGCTGGGATAAACAATTTCGGCTTCATAGCCTTTTTGAAGTCGAAGCGCAGAGTTCTGTCGAAAAGCAACGATCAGTGGCGCCTTCTCATCGTGCACAAACACCATTACAGGCCGCAGCGGCATACTGACGGCCATCATGCCCGGGCGCAGCAACAGTTGCGATACATAACCCGCGGTAGGTGCCCGTACTACCGTTCGTTCCAGATCATAGCGCGCTTTTTCCAGTTCTGAGCGCAGTCGTGCAACCTCCGGGTTAGTACCATCAATTTGCGATTCGAACGCTATCTGAGAGGTATTAAGGTTGGCATTGGCATTTTCCAAAGCCGCCTGATTTGCCAGATAGAGTTGACGCCTGTTCTCCAGATCTACCTCACTAAACGCGCCACGCGCGAAACCATCCTCATAACGCCTGAATACGCCCATAGTTCGATCCCTGTCTGCCGTTGCCTGAACAACCCTTGCGCGCGCTGCTGCTACAGCAGACTCAAGACTTTTTACTCCCTGGGTACTTGCAGCAAAAAGTGCCTGCTTCTGGGCAACCACCAACTCAAAGGGTTTGGGGTCAACACGAAATAACACACTACCCTTTTCTACCAGCTCATTCGGTGTAACTTCTACTTCTGTGACGATGCCAGACACCGCAGGTACGATGGGTGTGGTGACATAAAATTCACGCGCCATATTTGAATAAGGATGGTTGTAGTTCATCACCAGAATGAGAGTACCAATGAGAATTATTCCACCGAGAACTGCAGTGGGAACTGTCCATTTGTTGAGTGGCAGATCGAAAATTTTGAATATGCCGATGCACAACGCGCCATAGGTCATTATGAGTAACAGATCCATTGTTATGCCTCCGACCGGGTTTGTTCTAGCTGGGTCAGTCTTTGTTCAAGGGCTTCCAAACGGCCACTAACGTCCGGTGCGTCAACACTCGATGTGTTATCCATCCCCCAACCACGTTTCTCATGATACAGCGTGGCCCATATCCACAAAAATGGCCAGAGTACATGCAGCGTAAACAAGCTGACCCAACCAGCTACGTGGATCACATCAGAATGAGGGTGATTGCGTTCTTTAGCAATCTCATAGGGTATATCGTGAATGACAATTATCCCGTAAAACAGCACAAGCACCACAATTATAAGCATCACTAATGCAACGTAATCCAAGACCATATTTCAGCCCTCACCAATATTGGAATTTAGTTGCCGAAAAGGATACTTAAATCAGAAGAAGATAGGAAGGACTGGCAAGCGAGCCACATTTCGCTACAATCCCGTACCATCACCCGTACCGGAAGAATTTCATATGTTGGAAAAATCCAGAACCATAGCCTTAACGGCTTTATTTAGTATGGTCACGCTATTAACCATGGGCTGCCAATCAGGGCAGACCGAAAAGTCTTCTTCCGAAAAACCTGCATCGAAATCTTCTGATACTAGTTCAACTGTTGTGACAACCGAGGACCTGGATCCGAAAAATGAGGCTGAGCAAACCCGATGGCCACATCAGGTTACAACCGATAAATATACTATTACCTTTTATGAACCCCAACCAACTGATTGGGACAACTATCAGGAACTGCAGGCCTGGATGGCAATATCAGCCACTGGAGAGGGTCTCGATGAAAAATTGTAT
>JAHRWB010000058.1 GCA_019090385.1 Pseudomonadales bacterium
CAAAGGTTTATTGGAAGAAAAATCTTCAGTATCTGGGTATTTTATTAAGTATTTGGTTTGTGGTGTCCTATGGCTTTGGTATCCTCTTCAAAGAGGCAATGGATGCGATTCCCCTTGGAGGTTTTAAGCTGGGATTTTGGTTTGCACAACAAGGCAGTATCTACTTTTTTTTGCTTATTATTGTCTACTACGTTCGGCGCATGTCAGAAATTGACAAAGCCCACAATGCTGATGAAAACGAATAAAAATGTCTTCGCTAGCAACTGCTGAAGGAAGCCCCGATTAATGGATCTTCGAACACTCACCTACATTTTTGTAGGCACTTCCTTCTTTGTGTATATTCTCATCGCTTTTTTATCCCGGGCACGCAGCACGGGTGATTTTTACGTGGCAGGAAAAGCTGTCAATCCGGTGGTGAATGGTATGGCTACTGCGGCGGACTGGATGTCTGCGGCTTCTTTTTTATCCATGGCAGGTCTTATTGCATTTATGGGTTATGACGCATCTGTCTACCTGATGGGCTGGACAGGTGGGTATGTATTATTGGCTCTGTTGCTGGCTCCCTATTTAAGAAAATTTGGCAAGTTTACCATCCCGGAATTTATTGGTGAGCGTTATTACTCGAAGACGGCCCGAGTGGTTGCGGTGCTTTGCCTGATATTTGTTTCCTTTACTTATATTGCAGGTCAGATGCGCGGTGTAGGGATTGTTTTTTCCCGTTTTCTGGAAGTTGAGTTAGAAACTGGCCTGTTCATCGGCATGGGCGTTGTGTTCTTTTACGCAGTGCTGGGTGGAATGAAAGGTATAACCTATACCCAGGTTGCGCAGTACTGTGTTTTGATCTTTGCTTACACGGTACCTGCTATCTTTATTTCTCTCCAGGTGACGAATAACCCGGTACCCCAGCTGGCGTTCGGTAGTCAGATAGCTGGGGATGGTGTCTTTCTGCTAGATAAACTGGATAGTATTGTTACTGAGTTGGGTTTCGCTGCCTATACCCAGGGAACCAAATCAACCGTCGATGTGTTTTTTATTACTGCTGCGTTGATGGTAGGTACTGCGGGTTTACCCCATGTTCTGGTACGTTTTTTTACGGTGCCTAAAGTGCGGGATGCGCGCAGTTCTGCAGGCTGGGCACTTCTATTTATCGCCTTGCTTTATACTACTGCGCCGTCTGTGGGAGCCCTGGCGCGATACAATCTCCACGAAACTATACAGACTGGCCCAATATCATCACCCGATGCGAACCTCTTGTATGAGGAACGCCCGCAATGGTTTAAAACATGGGAAGGTACCGGGTTGCTTAAGTTTGATGACAAAAATGGCGACGGCAGAATACAGTTTTATAATGATGCCAATCCCGGTTTTCGTCCTCTGGCTGAAAAGGCCGGATGGCGTGGAAACGAGCTTGAAGTCGATAATGATATTATGGTGCTGGCTAATCCAGAAATCGCCAAGTTGCCTAATTGGGTTATTGCATTGGTTGCGGCGGGTGGTATAGCCGCAGCTTTATCTACTGCGGCAGGTTTGTTAATGGTTATCTCTTCAGCTATTTCTCACGATATTCTTAAGGGAGTATTTAGGCCCCAAATCTCTGATGCGAGAGAGCTGAGGGCTGGGCGTATCAGTGCTGCGGTAGCAGTTTGTATTGCGGGTTACTTGGGAATAAATCCACCGGGGTTTGTCGCTCAGGTTGTGGCGTTTGCATTCGGCCTGGCTGCAGCCTCTCTGTTTCCGGCTATTCTCATGGGAATTTTTAGTAAACGTGCCAATAAGGAAGGTGCTATTGCGGGGATGCTAGTCGGTTTGGTTTTTACTTTTGGCTATATTGTTTACTTCAAAAGCATGGTGCCTCCCGAGTTTAATACACCACAATATTGGTGGTTTGGTATTTCCCCGGAAGGTATAGGCACGCTGGGTATGCTACTTAATTTCCTAACCGCAATGCTGGTTAGCCGATTAACACCGCATCCGCCACAGGAAGTGATAGACCTGGTAGAGAATATTCGGGTGCCTTGAATATCTGATTCTCAATAGAGCGTAAATCAGGCAGCTTAGGCTGCCTGATTTCTGAGTAATGTTGCCTCGGCCAGTTGTTCTAGACAGGTTTCAGTATCTTTCCAATTGATACATGCGTCAGTCACACTTTTACCATAGATCAGCGGGTCTGCTGAAACAGATTGATTGCCCTCGATCAGGTTGCTTTCGATCATGACGCCGGAGATTCGTTTTTCCCCATTTTTTAATTGTTTGCACAGGTCGTCACATACTTTAATTTGCTGTTTAAATTGCTTGCTACTATTGGCGTGACTCACGTCGATCATAACAGAAGGGTGGGTGTCCGCATTTTCCAGAATTCTGCTGGCATAGTGAATTGATGCATTGTCAAAATTGGTTTTGCCGCCACCACCTCTCAAAATGACGTGGCAATCCTTATTACCCGCAGTTTCAAAAATTGCCGAGCGGCCCTGCTTGGTTACAGAGAGGAACATGTGGGGGTGGCTGGCCGATTTTACGGCATCAACCGCGACCTGAATTGATCCGTCAGTACTGTTTTTAAAACCTATCGGGCAGGATAGACCGGAAGCCAGCTGGCGGTGGACCTGGCTTTCCGTTGTGCGTGCGCCAATTGCTCCCCAGCTAACAAGGTCCGCATAATATTGTGGTGAGATAGGGTCGAGAAATTCTGTGCCTGTGGCCAGGCCCTTATCTAGAATGGCACCGAGCAGGCCTCTGGCTTTACGTAGTCCCAAATTTATATCGTAGGAGTTATCCATATTGGGATCATTGATCAGACCTTTCCAGCCCACGGTTGTGCGTGGCTTTTCAAAATATACCCGCATGGCAATAAGCAGGCTATCTGCATAGCGCTCAACCAGTGGTGACAGGCGGTCAGCATATTCCAGTGCTGCGTCTGTATCGTGAATGGAGCAGGGTCCGACCAGTACGAACAGGCGGGGATCCTGACCATGGACAATTTTTGCTATGTCCTGACGTGATTGAAAAATCAAGTGTGACTGGCTATCCGTGATTGGTAATTCACTGGAGAGTGCCTCGGGTGCTATGACCTCTTCCATTCCAGTAATGCGTATATCGTCTGTATTGTATTTCATGGTAACCAAGAACCTGACATGCAATAAAATTGCGCGCAACCATAGCAGATTGCGTTGGTTCATACATCAAAAACAAAACACTCTGACAAGTATGGGAGATGTGATCTCAGCAAAGCACTGAAGCCAGTTGACTAGAAGGCATCTGCATGGTGGAGTTGTACATATGAAGCGAGATTTCAGTCCAACATTTTCTCCCCTGCAAAGCCAGATATTAGGCGAGCTTGGAATTGAGCTATGGCAACTACGTCGAACCGATCCTGATTCGCTACTGTCAGAGGAGATTGGTAAACAGCCTGAGCCCATTGGTAAACAGCCTGAGCCCAAGAATAAACAGCCTGAGCCCAAGAATAAACAGCCTGAGCCCAAGAATAAACAGCCTGAGCCCAAGAATAAACAG
>JAHRWB010000059.1 GCA_019090385.1 Pseudomonadales bacterium
GAGCAGCAAGGCACCATGGGGAATTTTATTAATAAAACCCACTAGAAAAATAGTCGCGGTTTCCATATCAATACCCGAAACCCGGATTTTTCCAAATTTATTACTCAAACTTAAGCCCAGAGCCCAAAGCGCTATAGCCAACGACAAGACCTGCTAATAGCAATAATACATACTTTAATCTCAAGCTTGTTCTGGAAACAGCGCCAACAAGTCGGTTTCGTTTGCATCCGCAATGCCACGTTCAGTAATCAGGCCCGTAATCAACCTTGCAGGTGTTGTATCAAAAGCGTCATTTCGAATCTGAATGTGATCAGGCACGATGCTTATTAAAGAAGCTTTTTGCTGCGCATTCATGCCATTCAGCTTTGCAACCTCATCCCGACTACGTTGCTCAATCGGAATTTCGGCCAAACCATCCCGTATAGTCCAGTCGATTGAAGGTGAAGGTGCAGCAACGTAAAATGGCACACCGTTATCATATGCAGCCAATGCTTTTAAGTAGGTGCCAATTTTATTACACACATCCCCGCTCCGGGTCGTCCGGTCTGTACCAACTATGCACATGTCCACCAAACCATGCTGCATCAAGTGCCCACCTGCATTATCTACTATCAGAGTATGTGCGATGCCCTGGTTATTAAGTTCCCAGGTAGTAAGGTAAGCACCCTGATTGCGTGGACGCGTTTCATCCACCCATACGTGTACAGATATACCAGCAGCTTGAGCTTTGTATATCGGTGCCAGGGCTGTACCCCAATCCACCGTAGCCAACCAACCTGCGTTACAGTGTGTGAGTATATTAACCACCCCATTTGCAGGCTTTTTCGCATACACCGTTTTTATCAATGCCAGGCCATGCTCACCGATAGAGGCGCACATATCGATATCAGCCATACACAGATCTTCGGCAAATTGCAGGCTCGCGCTCACTCTATCCTGTTCCTTTACTAGACTGAGTACCCGATTGACTTCATCCAGAGCCCAACGCAAATTGACAGCCGTGGGACGTGTCTGTAACAGTTTTTCACAGGCGGCACTCAAACCGCTGTCAGATGCATCCACCTGCATTGCTAGATAAACTCCAAAAGCAGCCATCGCTCCAATCAATGGTGCTCCACGCACCTGCATATTAAAAATTGCACCTACAGCGGCATCCAGGCTCTGAATCTCAAGCACGGAAAAATCATGGGGCAAACGGGTTTGATCAATAATGCAGACCAATGGCTGCACCTGTCCAGAAACACGTTCTGTCCATATGGAACGGTAATGTTTGCCATCTACTTGCACTTATCTTCTCCTGATTATCCTCGCGCCTATTCTAATGCAGAGTCACTATCATGCCGGCCTCATACATGCCTCATAAACGAGATGATAGCCATTTGTCCGGAAAAATACCGCCCACGAAAAAAATCAGCGATAATGCCGACCAAATAAAATAACTGAAAGACATCTTATGCAAGGAATAGATTTAACCCGTAGCAAGCAGAAAACCACAAAAAAACCTATGCCAAGTATGGCTGAACAAGTACATATTGCAGCAGAGCATATCCGCAACATCTACGCCAATGATATAGATTCAGGACTCATCCTGGGTAGTGGTTTAGGAGATATTCCTGATTACTTTAAAGTGATTGAGACTATTCCCTATCACGATATTCCGTATTTCCCCCATTCAACGGCACCGAGCCATTCAGGAAAGTTGCTCATTGCCGAACTCGGCGGAAGCATAGTCGCTGTCTTCCAGGGACGCTTCCATTTATATGAAGGATGGCATGTTACTCAAATCGTACTGGGTGTTTATACTCTGAAAGCCTTGGGAGCATCCGAGCTACTAGTTACCAATGCTGCCGGTGCCCTCAATCCGGAATTCAAACCCGGAGAAGTCATGCTGATTGAAGACCATCTTAATTTTACCGGACAAAGCCCATTAATTGGCCAGACTGAAGAGCTTGGCCCCCGCTTCCCCGATATGTCCCGCGCATATGAACCTGCACTCCTCGACCACATGCGGGACTGTGCCGGGACACTCGGACAATCTTTGCAGTCGGGTATCTATGCGGGGGTCACTGGACCCGCGCTGGAAACCTCTGCGGAACGCCGTTTTTACCGCATGGCAGGTGCAGATGCTATTGGGATGTCCACAGTACCCGAGGTCATTGCTGCCAAGCACTGCGGCCTCAATGTATTAGGCATGTCGGCAATCACCAATATGGCCGTGGGCGATGCTAGCCAGCAGGTTGACAGCATTGAGGAGGTATTAAACAATGCGGCAATTGCCAGCCAGGCAATGTTCCCACTGCTAAGAGAATTCTTGCAAAGCCGATAATTTGCCGCCCCAGCATAGTAGATAAACCCGCCATAACAATAGAGCAACAACATGACCACAAAACACATCAACGCTGCCCCCGGAGATTTTGCCGAAACAGTGCTTATGCCAGGAGATCCTCTGCGAGCAGAATTTATCGCTAACACATTTCTCGATAATGTTCGCAGAGTGACTGATATACGAAACATGTGGGGTTTTACCGGCACTTACCTCGGGAAACCAATATCTGTTATGGCGCATGGTATGGGTATACCCTCTATTTCTATTTATGCCAGCGAGCTAATAAATACGTATAACGTTAAAAAAATTATCCGTGTTGGCAGTTGCGGAACCGTTCACCCCTCTGTAGCTCTAAGAGATATTCTCATTGCGATGGGCGCATCAACGGATTCAGCAGTTAATCGAATGCGCTTTGGTGGCTACGACTACGCCGCAATAGCAGACTATCAGTTGTTAGCCCGCGCGGTGAATGCAGCAGAAAATTCATCAGCAAATTACCATGTTGGTAATATCTTCTCTGCAGATCTTTTTTATACCCCGGACCCGGATATGTTTGGCGTAATGGAAAAGTACAATATCCTGGGTGTAGAAATGGAAGCTGCAGGGCTGTATGCCATTGCGGCTGAAGCGGGTATCCAAGCGCTCACCATCTGCACGGTAAGCGATGACATCCGTTCCGGAGCAGCATTAAGCGCTGAAGAAAGACAAAGCAGTTTTGGACAAATGATACAGATCGCGCTTGATACGGTATCGTGACCACAGAACATATCTTTTAAATACATACGAGGTTGTATGGCCACTATGGCAATAAGCAAAAGTAAATTACCCGATTTAAGTAAAATAAAGCCGGTGGATGAAATAGGCGTCAATGAACGTGTCGAGCGATTTTGCACCCGTAGTATCAAAAATGAAGCGAAGAATACCGCCCTCAAACTCACCCTGAGTATGATCGATCTAACAACACTCGAGGGGCAGGATACACCCGGAAAAGTAAAACAGCTTTGCCAAAAGGCCATCCATTTGCATAGCAGTTTACCGGGCTTACCTTCTGTGGCAGCAGTATGTGTATACCCCACAATGATCGGGACTGCTCGTGAAGCACTAAAGAATCACGATATCCGTATTGCATCGGTAGCAACAGCATTTCCGAGTGGCATGTCAACACGCTCAGTAAAATTGATGGAAACCAAATATGCCGTCTCTGAAGGTGCAGACGAAATTGACATGGTTATTTCCCGAGGAGCAATGTTAGCGGGGGAGTACTCAGCGGTTTTTGATGAAATCGCTGCAATAAAGGAAGCCTGTGGAACTGCACATTTGAAAGTCATTCTTGAAACAGGTGAACTGGGTACGCTAGACCGGGTGCGCAAAGCCAGCGAGCTGGCCATTCATGCAGGTGCGGACTTCATAAAAACCTCCACGGGAAAAATTCAACCCGCGGCCACTATGCAAACTACTTTGGTCATGCTTCAGGCCATTCGAGATCATTATCATGCTACCGGGAACAAAGTGGGGATGAAACCCGCTGGCGGGATATCAACTTCAAAGCTGGCAATACACTACCTGGTGATGTTACGCGAAACCCTGGGCAACGACTGGCTAACACCTGCGCTGTTTCGTTTTGGAGCGAGCAGCCTGGCCAATGATGTGCTCATGCAATTACAGAGGCAGACTGACGGGCTTTATCAGTCTCCGGACTATTTTTCCAAAGACTAAACACCATACAAATAGAGAATAAGACAACAACACCAAAATACTAAGAAAATATAAGCGAAACACCCAGAACGAAGCAAAAAGGATGCACTAAATTGACCGAAACACATAGCTCATTAAACTTCGATACCGGTTGGCAATACGCACCTGCACCAGAAAGCACAGAGCATATTCAGATTGATAAACAATATAAGCTGTTTATCAACGGTGAATTCAGCGCACCTCAGCAAGGCAAATACTTCACGACCAGTAACCCGGCCACTGAAGAAAAACTCTCGCGCATTGCACAGGCGGGAAAATCAGACGTCAACCGGGCTGTCCGGGCAGCGCGAAATGCCTATGAGCAAACCTGGTCAAAAATGCCTTCCAAGGAACGTGCGAAATATATATTTCGAATTGCTCGGGCTATCCAGGAACGCGCGCGCGAATTCTCCGTGATTGAAACACTCGATGGCGGCAAACCCATACGCGAATCCCGGGACATAGATATTCCCCTGGCCGCCGCGCATTTTTTTTACTACGCGGGTTGGGCGGACAAATTGAAATATGCCTTCCCCGGTGCACAAGTCAAACCTTTAGGTGTCGCCGGGCAGATCATCCCCTGGAATTTCCCCTTACTGATGGCCGCCTGGAAAATCGCACCCGCCCTGGCTTGTGGGAATACCGTTGTAATCAAACCGGCAGAAACGACCTCCCTGAGTGCATTAAAACTAGCCGAGTTATTTCAGGACATCGACCTGCCGCCGGGTGTAGTGAACATCGTAACTGGAGATAGCTCTACCGGAGCCGCCCTGGTTGAACACCCTGACGTCGATAAAATTGCCTTCACCGGTTCAACTTCTGTGGGCAAGCAAATTATGCATAGCATCGCCGGCAGTCACAAAAAATACTCCCTTGAATTAGGCGGTAAGGCGGCCAATATTGTTTTCGCTGACGCGCCCATAGACCAGGCTGTGGAAGGCATAGTCAATGCTATTTTCTTTAATCAGGGCCATGTCTGCTGCGCCGGCTCCCGACTTTTGGTACAAGAATCTGTGGCAGAAGAGCTATGTTTCAAACTTAGAGAGCGCATGCAAACGCTCATCCTGGGTGATCCACTGGATAAAAACACTGACATCGGTGCAATTAACTCAAAAGTTCAACTGGATAAAATACAGTCCTATATAAATATCGGTATTGATGAAGGAGGGCAGATCTATCAAAGCTCCGCCAAGCTACCGAACAAAGGTTATTGGTGTCCACCAACAATATTCACTGGCATGGCGCAATCAAACAGGCTGGTCCAGGAAGAAATATTTGGTCCTGTGCTGGCTATACAAAGTTTCAGAACCGCATCCGAAGCTATCGATAAGGCCAACAATACAGCTTATGGTCTTTCTGGTGGCGTATGGACTGACAAGGGGTCGAAAATATTCAAGGTAACTTCCGCATTGAGAGCTGGCGTAATTTGGGCCAATACTTTTAACAAATTCGATCCAGCGTCACCCTTTGGCGGCTATAAAGAAAGTGGTATGGGGAGGGAGGGAGGTATTCAAGGATTGTCCACTTATCTCAGCATGGAGCTTTCAAATGACGCCTAAATCGAAAGCACAGGATAAATCAAACACCAACAAGGCTCGAACACGGGTGAGTAAAACTTACAAACTTTTTATTGCCGGAAAATTTCCGCGCACAGAATCTGGGCGATATTATGCATTCACAGCCCAATCAGCGGGTTCATCATTCAAGGCCAACATTTGTACCAGCAGCCGTAAGGACTTCAGAAATGCTGTGGTCGCGGCGAGATCTGTGCAAAAAAGCTGGGCGGCAGCCAGTGCCTGCTTGCGTGGACAAATTTTATACCGCCTGGCAGAAATACTTGAGGACCGAAGGGATCAATTTATTGGCGAACTTATTCTCCAGGGAGCAAGCATTAAACATGCAAATAAGGAAGTTGATGCCAGCATTGACCGCCTGGTTTATTACGCGGGCTGGTCAGACAAATACCAACAAATATTCAGTAATGTCAATCCGGTCAGCTCTTCACATTTTAATTTTTCAATCCTAGAACCAACAGGTGTAGTTGCCATTCTGCCGCCCGCAGCGGAAGAGAACCAATGCGGGTTGCTGGGTATGATCTCAAATATTGCACCAGCCATCGTCGGTGGAAATACCTGTGTTTTCTTAACCAACGAAAAACAGCCACTGACAGCTATCAGTTTTGCGGAAGTGATTCAGGCTTCCGACGTGCCCGGAGGCGTGGTAAATATTCTTACCGGCAGCAACGTGGAATTAATGGCATTGTTTGCATCGCATAAAGACGTTAACAGCCTAGTCCACATGGAAAAATCCTTGGAAGACAATAAAAAAATCCAGGAACTAGCTTCGGAAAATCTTAAGCGCGTCATTTGCCGTAGTGAAATGCGCTGGCATGAAAATATAGCAGAAAGCCCTTATATGATTGAAGAAACCCAAGAAGTGAAAACTACCTGGCACCCCATAGGCAACTAAAGCACTGTCATTCATGCGCGCCGGCAACAAGCCTGGCTGGCGAAGTGTCCAGTCCCCTACGGTTGCTTGCGCTTATCTGTCTGTGCCCGATATCCTGGTAGCTGGCCTTGGTACAGAGCTGCTGTTATAAAATTGATCAAATAGTCAAATTATTGAATGCATTTCAGTAATCTTACAGAACCAAAGCAACATAATCTGCTACCCTTTCCACCCAGCGCAAAACATCAATTTTCAGGCAAAATACATGGGAAAACTGACAACACATATTCTGGACACTGCCAGCGGTAGACCCGGTGCTGATATATCTATCGAGTTGTTTTATTTAAACAGCGCTCGCCAGTCAGCAAAAAAAGTACGCTCAAATGCCGATGGCCGAACGGAGCATCCCCTGCTCGAAGGAGATGAATTTAAAACCGGTGTTTGGGAACTGGTATTTTCTGTAGGCGACTATTACCGACAGAACAAGCGACTAAATCCAGAGTCGGCTTTTTTGGAAGACGTGGTTATCCGATTCAGCATCACTGCCGATGAACATTTTCACGTGCCGCTGTTGGTCTCCCCTTTTGGGTACAGCACCTATCGTGGTAGTTAATTAAAACGATGAATCCCAAAAAAAAACAAGCGCTACCCAAAACCATCCAACACCAACCCGTCCGTTTTGTGCTGGATGGCGAACTCATTGACGTCAACGATTACACAACCAACCAAACTCTGCTGGAATATTTGCGGGACACCCTGCAACGCAAAGGAACGAAGGAAGGATGTGCTGAGGGGGACTGCGGTGCCTGTACAGTGGTACTTGGACAGCTAAGCGAAGATAAAGAGAGTATACAGCTGAGTACCTCTAATGCTTGCCTGCAATACCTGCCCACATTGGATGGCAAACAAGTTTTTACGGTTGAAAGTCTGGGCAGCGAATTGGCAGATTTACATCCGGTACAACGCTCTCTGGTAGAGCACCATGGCTCACAATGTGGTTTCTGCACGCCAGGCTTTGTTATGTCATTATTCTGGCTATACAAAAATAAAACGCAAACCTGTTATCAAGAGTTACTCGAAGTATTATCCGGTAATATCTGCCGCTGTACGGGCTATCGCTCAATCCTTGATGCCGGTTTACACATGTATAAATACGCTTCATCCGTTATACCAACTGTGCCGAATACTGAGGATAAAAATCCCGAGGCAGAGAAATGGATGTCGCTGGCTGGACCATCACCCACTCAAAATAACGCAAACCTTGCCTTGCTAAAGCGCTGTGTGCGAAAAACCACATTTGCACAATACGCACAGGAAGAACGCCAGGACCCTAGCAAACTCCACTATCTCGCCCCCCAATCTACAGAAGATTTAGCCTCTATAGTTTTAGACCGGCCCGATGCTACTCTATTGGCAGGTGGTACAGATATAGGCGTATCAATTACCAAAGCCTTTACAGAATTTCCCTTGCTCGTTTATACGGGCAACATTAAAGCACTCAAAAAAATCAATATCACAGCCAACCAGACCGAAGTTGGCAGCGCAGTTACCCTCAGCCAGATCATACCCACTCTATTAAGCGAATATCCAGAACTGGAAGATTTTTTCAAACGCTTTGCCTCTTTGCCCATTCGAAATATTGCAACACTCGCTGGCAACATATGCAATGCATCACCCGTGGGTGACTCTATACCTCTGTTGCTCTGTCTGGATAGCCACTTAAAGTTACGCACGGGAAATAGCCACCGTGTATTACCCCTTAGTGAATTTTATCTGGGCTATCAAAAAACAGCACTGCAAACCGGTGAATTTCTTGAATCAATACAGATCCCCAGGCGTGGTCAATCTGCACACTTAGCCAGTTTTAAAGTGTCCAAGCGGCATGATCAGGATATTTCGGCCGTGTGTGCTGCATTTTATCTTAAGCACAACGATCGCTCAGAACACAGCATCAAAATTGCGTACGGAGGTATGGCCGCAATTCCCAAAAGAGCCACCGCCACAGAAGACTTTATCAACAACAATCATCTCAATACTGAGACTATCCTGCAGGCCATGAATATTCTCAAACAGGAATTCACGCCGCTCTCTGATTTTCGGGCCAGTGCAGAATATCGAAGCAAGGTAGCCGGCAATTTACTGTATCGATTCCTGAATGAAGTAATTTATCCCGACACACCACCAGCGACCGCTTGACCAATAGCAACCAAAATGAAAACCGAAACCCAAAATAGTCATATCGGAGAAACACTGGGACATGACAGCGCTATCTTACACGTCCGCGGCAGCGCACGCTTCACTGACGATATTAGAGAGCCTCGAGATATTCTCCATGCCGCTATAGGGCTTTCCGAATATGCCCACGCAACACTTGTACAGGTAGATTTAGAGAAAGTTCGCCAGGCACCCGGTGTTATCGCAGTGATCACTGCCAAAGACATACCCGGAGCCAACAATTTCGGAGCTGTCCTTGCCGACGACCCGATACTGGCCGACACGCTGGTTGAATATCACGGTCAAGCCATATTCGCTGTAGCAGCCACTTCTGCAAATGCCGCGCGCAAAGCAGTATTGTCGGCCTCAATAAACTACCAGGACCTGCCCGCGATACTCACCGCCAGAGCTGCGGCTGAGGCACATTCCTACATACTTCCCACAGAAAAACTGGATAGCGGCGATAGTCAATCTGCCATAGACAGTGCCTGCCATCAGTTGTCAGGCGAAGTTAATCTGGGAGGACAGGATCAATTCTACATGGAAGGCCAAATCGCCATTGCCACTCCCGAAGAACAAGGTGCGATGCAGATTTACAGTTCTACTCAACATCCCTCCGAAGTACAGCATATAGTCGCACAGGCACTCAATATTCAATCCAAAGACGTCACCATTATCTGCCGCCGTATGGGTGGAGGTTTTGGTGGTAAGGAAAGCCAGCCCTCCCAATTTGCAGCACTCGCAGCCATTCTGGCACAAAAAACCAAACGCCCGGTGAAACTACGGCTCGACCGGGACACGGATATGCGCGTGACAGGAAAACGACACGATTTTAACATCCGCTACACCGTCGGTTTTGACAAACTGGGATTAATTGAAGGTATTGAGTTTAAATTTTCCGCTCGCTGCGGGATGTCTGCTGATCTATCCGGTGCCATTAACGACCGCACTATGTTCCATTGCGACAATGCCTATTATCTACCAAATATAAGCATTCAATCATACCGGTGCAAAACGAATACAGTATCAAACACTGCTTTCAGAGGATTTGGCGGCCCCCAGGGCATGTTCGCTATCGAATATGTTATTGATGAAATAGCACGCTATTTAAACAAAGACCCTCTATCTATCCGGCGCAAAAACTTCTACGGCATCAAGAATCGCAACATCACACCTTATCAGCAAAAAATCCGCGACAATGTTATTTGGCGTATTGTCAGTGAATTGCAAACCACCTCAGATTACCAGCAGCGCAAACAGGACATTGCTGAATTTAATGCAAACTCCAGGTTTCAAAAGCGCGGTATTGCTCTAACACCAGTCAAATTCGGCATATCATTTACAGCACTTCATCTCAACCAGGCTGGCGCTCTGGTACATATATACCAGGATGGCAGCATACATCTGAATCATGGTGGCACAGAAATGGGACAGGGGCTTTTCACCAAAGTTGCCCAGGTGGTCGCAGAAGAGTTTCAGGTTAGACCAGACTTGATAAAAATTACTGCCACAGATACCAGTAAAGTTCCAAATACTTCTGCCACTGCTGCCTCAAGCGGCTCGGATCTAAATGGAAAAGCGGCCCAACAAGCAGCCTTAATTATTAAGGCACGGCTAATAGACTTTGCTGCGGACAAATATGATATCCACACAAGTGAAGTAATATTCAAAGACAGCCGTGTGTACATCGGAGATCAGTCCCTGCCCTTTGAGGATCTGATTAATCAGGCTTACATGGCACGCATATCTTTATCCAGCACAGGTTTTTACCGCACACCAAAAATACATTTTGACAGGACTACTTTTACCGGAAACCCCTTTTACTATTTTTCCTACGGTGCTGCGGTTTCTGAAGTATTAGTTGATACGCTAACTGGTGAACATCGACTACTAAGAACAGACATTCTGCATGACTGTGGCAATTCTCTTAACCCCGCTCTGGATATCGGACAAATTGAAGGAGGCTTTATGCAAGGTGTAGGATGGCTCACAAGTGAAGAACTCTGTTTCAGTGACCAGGGCGAATTAGAAACCCATGCACCCTCCACCTATAAAGTGCCTTTGTGCTCGGATACTCCAGAGGACTTTCGCGTAAATATTCTCAGGCACAACCCTAACAAAGAAAATACCATATACCGATCTAAAGCTGTTGGCGAGCCGCCTTTAATGTTAGGGCTGTCGGTATTTTTCGCGATAAAAGATGCCATTTCTTCCATAGCAAATTCAGCATTGCAAGCACCCGCAACACCTGAATCTGTTTTAAACACAATTAAGCAAAACCACTTATCATGAACTCTGTGCAATCGATTGCTGCACATATCACACAGCTATTGCGATCAGGAGAAACCCATGCAGCTTGCCTGCGCATTATAAATAGCCAGGGTTCTGCACCCCGGGACACCGGTTGCACTATGTTTGTTTCCCGCCTCTCACTCAAAGGAACTATCGGTGGCGGGCATCTGGAGTACACACTGATTCA
>JAHRWB010000060.1 GCA_019090385.1 Pseudomonadales bacterium
AATCAATAGCACCCAATTCAAACCCATGGGCCTCATCTTCAGTTTTTGTCAGCCCGGTGATAAATATTATCGGAATAATAATATCCAATTGTAAAAGCTTCTTTTGCAACTCAAGCCCGCTCATTCCTGGCATTTTAATATCCAGAATCAGACAACCACGCTCATCAGACTGTAAATCACTCAGAAAGCTCTGCGCATCGGCGTAGGCTTTGTAAGGAATATCTACTGCGTCCAGCAACATGCCAATTGAATCACGTACGGGTTCGTCATCATCGACTACGAATACCTGTTGGATGCAGTCCATCTTATTTATCCCATTGTTGTTCTAGTTATGTCCGGCATTTTAGTTGTTTCTGTATCCGGCTCAATCGAAAGTGGTAAGCAAAAATAAAAACTGGCACCGGCATCCGGATTATTGTGAAATTCCAGCACCCCACCATGCCTCTCAATTATCGATCGGCAAATAGAAAGCCCCATACCCATTCCTTCAACCTTAGTTGTATGAAAGGCGCTAAATATAAAATCGGCCTGATCCGCCTTAACGCCGGTTCCACTGTCTTTCACCAAGATCTGTATTGTATCGTCCGAATTTTGTGCTGAGGAAATAACTATTTTTGAACCATTTTTACAGCCTGTTTCTACCATTGCATCCACTGCATTTCGTATCAGGTTAAGTGCCACCTGTTGTATCTGTATGGCATCACACATTATTTTTTTCAAGTTCCTGCCCAGAGAAAATACCAACTCTATTTCATGAAGACTCGCATCTCCTTCCACCAGAGGTTTAAGATCCATAATCAACGAATTTATATCTATTAGCTCTCTCTGCCCAGACTCTTTTCGAACAAACCGCTGTACCCGCTCTATAACTGTACCGGCTCGCAATGATTGTACGACAAGTTTGTCCATAGCCTCAGACAAACGCTTTTTATCGATGTCTTCTTTATCTAGCATCTGAAGGCAGGCTTGCGCATACATGGCTATTGCAGTTAGAGGCTGGTTTATTTCATGTGCAATACTGGCAGTAAGTTCACCCATTGTATTTACTCTTCCCACATGAGCCAGTTCATTTTGCTGCTCTAACATTTTGGAGCGAGCAGCCTCTTGTGCAGTAAGATCATGAATAATACCGGCAAAAAAGGTTTCACCATGATCAGATATCTCACTAATGGCTAAATAAATAGGAAAAATTCGCCCTGTTTTTGTTTGTGCAGAAAGTTCTCGACCGATACCAATAATATGCGCATCGCCGGATTTCAGATATCGAGAAACGTAGTGTTCATGTTCATCGCTATAAGGTGCGGGCATCAGCATTGCCAGAGAAGATCCGAGCAGTTCATGCTCTTTATACCCGAAGGTCTTTAGCGTCGCCTCATTAACATACTGGATGCTTCCGCGGGAGCTAATAATTACGATAGAGTCCACCACGGAATTAAGTACCCGCCAGGCATTTTCCTTTAACCATATTGGTATTTTGGTTTCCATTTTTATTTCTGCTACAGCACCATCAGCTATTTTATGTATATTTTATTAACGTGTTAATTAAGTCTACTGGATACAAGGTGATTTTTACTAACGATCCGGCATTATATTTTTCAACAACTCATATGACTTCAATCTGTCAGAAAAATCATGCGTAATGGTGACAACCATTACTTCATCCACTTTGAAATAACTTACCAACTGATTTAACTTGTCGCGCACCTGCTCGGGATTTCCAACAGCAGACATTGCGCGACGAACTTCCACAAAATTTAGCTCTTGTTCAGAAAACTGATAAGCTTCTACTTCTTCCAATGACGGCGGGTGCAACTTTGTTTCGCCCTTTAGAAATTTTAAAAATAATACTTCCCGGTACCGCGCCAGTGCAACAGCTTGCTCCTCTGTATCAGCACATACAACATTGACCGCAATACTGGCATAAGGTGTATTTTCCGACCTGGCACCTTTCCCCCACTTTGCTTCGAATCGATCACGATATATCTCAAAAATGGCTGAACTCATTTCACTATTGATAAACAAGGCAAAGTTATAGGGCAATCCAAGTTCTGCTGCCAAAACAGCACTATCAGGACTTGAGCCCAACATCCACAATACGGGTGGCACATCAACCACTGGAGTTATCTGGGGACTATAATCTGCAGAAGTGAAAGCACGCTGTAACTCAAAAACTTGCCGGGGAAACTGATGAGCACCTGCCCCACCATGGGGTGATAAAGCCTGGCTTACTTCCATTTGTCCACCAGGCGCTCGCCCTACACCAAGATCTACCCGACCCGGATACAGGCAACTCAAAACCGCGAAATTTTCCGCTACTTTATGTGCACTATAATGCGGAAGCATAACCCCTCCCGAGCCGATACGAATGTGCTCCGTCGCAGCGCCAATTGCTGCCAGCAAAATCTCCGGGGAACTACCAGCCAAACCACTGGTACTGTGATGCTCTGATACCCAGAACCTTGTATAACCCAGTTTTTCAACATGACACGCAAGTTCTATTGTTTCATGCAAAGCCTGGCCAGCAGATCCTCCCAATCTCACAGGAGATTGATCCAACACTGACAGTTTAAAGTTCAAATGACTGGCTTCCTTAGCATCAGAGCATACTAACAATTAACTTCATCAAATCGAGCATTCACGCCCATACGGCTGTAATTACACTGAACTATTTCGCGTACTATTGGGTAATTTCACCAGCTAAAATACTACATATATTTTTAAATATATGCTACATCCCTTTGTTTTATATTGTATTTTATTTTATTTTTTGTAGTTGGCTTCCAACTTGCATTCTAAGTTTCGGGTCAAGTCTTACAAGAAATGGAAGCTGCCATTTACCCATTGAAAAAAAGCGGGTGAGGACTTACATACTTGTTATATAGCGAATTATACTTGACCCGTTACATATATTTAAGCCAATGATTCATGGGAGAATGAACATGGAAAGAGAAATGAAAGACCGCTTGAACAACCCCAGCCTCTGGAAAAGAGCTCTATTTATGCTGATATTCGCCCTCATACGAGTAATAGCGGAGGGCATCGTTTCCATTGTTGCATTATTCCAGTTTGTCACTCTGCTGCTTACAGGACAGGCAAATTCAGCCTTAATCAAATTTGGCAATAATTTAAGTGCATACATATACCAGGTTGCACAATTTCTTACCTTCAATTCTGAAACTCACCCATTTCCATTATCAGATTGGCCCTGCCAGGAGCCGGAAACAGGCAACTGTTGGCTCGACGATGGGTATCATCCGAACGCTGACAATACGGCCGCCGACGAGCCAGACGGCGACAAAACAGACACTGAAAGGAATTCCGGGTAATGTGAACCCGCGCACAAAGACCATAGTCTACCAGCCGCATCATAGATAGATTCCAATGCGCTATACTATGCTATACAACTGGCTTAGATATTAATCACTATGGACATTCAGGAATCAGCTGCCTGCTTACTGCTCAGATCACCCCATTTGAGCGTGAGTCATATTCTGCATCTGCTTGATATTAGTGATAGTGAATTCAGAAAATTTCTGACCAGCAATGCGCAAATTGCTAACTTAGTGGATAAACGCAGAACAGGGGAACTCAAACCTTACATATCCCAACCTAAGGAATGCAAGGTCTGCGCTGAGTGGTTTATGCCTTACGCCTCGGCAAGACACTGTTCTGACGAATGCCTAAAAACCTCCCTGATACAGGAAACCTAGTCCTCCAGGGATGCGAAATTTTTTCCTTCCTTGACCAGACGGCGAATTAATTCACTGGGCTTCCATGCATCTCCCAACTGCTGTTGAAAGGCCTCCAAATCAGCAAGAATATGATCCAGGCCAATCTGGTCGGCATACCACATTGGTCCACCTGTGTAGGAAGGAAATCCATAGCCATTAAGATAAACCGTATCGATATCCGTCGGGCGCTGGGCCATGCCTTCTTCCAATATTTTGGCACCAATATTGATAAGTGGATAAATACAACGTTTGAGAATTTCTTCATCGCTAAACTCTCTCTGCTCTAAACCCAGTTCTGAGCAAACATCGGCAATCACCTTATCAGCTGCTGGATCAGGCAGAGGTGTTCTGTCACCTTCCTTATACAAATAGTAACCTTTGCCATTTTTTTGCCCATAGCGACCCAATTCACACAGCGCGTCCGGAATACGAACGGTTACCTCATTGCTGCCACCGGACATTTTCCTTGCACGCCACCCCAAATCCAGACCCACCATGTCATTCATGGCAAATGGTCCCATTGGCATGCCAAAATCATAGAGCACTTTATCCACTTGGGCAGGAAGCGCACCCTCTAATATCATTAGTGCTGCTTGTCGGGTATACCCCGCCAACATTCTATTACCAATAAAGCCCGGGCAATTTCCTGCCATTACCGCTACTTTACCTAACTGCTTACCCAAACCCATGGCCGTTGCAAGCGTACTATTGGATGACTTTGCACCACGCACCACTTCAAGCAAACGCATAACATTTGCTGGACTAAAGAAGTGCATACCGACAACAGACTCTGGTCTTGCCGTAACATCAGCGATAGCATCAACATCCAGGCCCGAAGTATTGGTTGCCAATATAGCACCCGGCTTCATTACCATATCAAGCTTTAAAAATATTTCCTTTTTTAGATCGAGGTTTTCATACACTGCTTCCACCACGACATCCGCACTACCCAATGAATCAAAATCATCAGTACCGCTAATCAAGGCCATCCTCTCATCCATCAGAGATTGGCTTAATCTGCCTTTTTTAACCGTTCGCGCATAATTGCCTTCTATGACTTTAATACCATTTGCCAGATTTTCAGAGTTATAGTCATAAACTGTTACCGGAATGCCTGCGTTGGCAAAATTCATCGCAATCCCACCACCCATGGTGCCAGAGCCAACAACCGAAGCCGACTTAATAGCGACCAAAGGCGTATCTTTAGGTATACCAGCCACTTTAGCTGCTTTGCGCTCGCCAAAGAATACGTGTATCAATGCTTCACGTTGAGAGTTCTTCATACACTGAGCAAAGCATTTCTGCTCTACCGCCATGCCCTCATCAAAACTGTCGGAATTAATGGAAGCTTCTATACACTGCACAATCATTTCCGGTGCAAACTGATTTCTGCGGGACTTCTCATTTGCCGTTCGTGCGTTTTGAAAAATAGAGGTATTGCCCCTGTCTTTAACTACCATGTCAGTAAGGTCTCGAATCTTACGCACCGGGCAGCCTTCAGCAATCAATCGCTCGGCAAAATTCATTGCCGCATCTACCACATCCCCATCCGTCACTTCATCAACTATGCCCAGCTGCAATGCTGCTGGTGCCAGTATTGGATCACCCGACAAAATGGCATCTAAGGCCGCTTGAGCACCTATCAATCGAGGCAGTCTCTGGGTACCACCCGCGCCTGGCAATAATCCAAGCTTCACTTCCGGCAAACCCACCGGTGCCTTCGCATTAGCAACCCGATAATCACAGCAAAGTGCAACTTCAAGCCCACCACCAAATGCAGTGCCGTTGATCGCAGCAATGATTGGCTTGGAACTTTCCTCCATGTTCTTTAGGGTTTCATCCAAACCCACAGTACTTTCGCCAACAGAGCCCAGTTCTCCAATATCAGCGCCGGCGATAAATGCCCGGTGTCGACCCGTTATAACAATGACTTTGACTTCTGTATTATCCAGTGCAAGGCGTACATTCTCAAATAAGCCCTGGCGAACACCCGAACTGAGTGGATTTACTGGAGGATTGTCTATGCTCAGTAAAGCCACAGAACCGCGTACTTCATAATCAACGCTGCCTTTCAAGGTCAAGATATACTCCCTAATTTGGTAATTTGTTCTATGTTAACGCTTGCAACAACTAAGTGCCAAATTGGCTAAGATGGGACAGGTTCTCGTTGAACCGGATCAAGCCGAACCGGTTTGATCGGTGCAAACATTAGCATTGCTCGCCCCACCCAATACGCACTGCCCTGTCCTTTGCCCATAAGCCGGGTCATTAGCGCGACCGCTTCTGGTGTATTTACCGGTACTGCTGTATAGCGTGTGAGCGATTCACCGTGAACCAGTGCGACATCAGGATTATCCAACACCCGATAGTACCAACCCCGAAACCAGTGACCTGATTCAACCCACAATTGTCCTTTATCATTGAGGAGTACCAGCACAGTGTCTTTGGCGATTAATTCACCAGATTGAGAATTAGCCGGCGTCGCGTACGTCCGTATAACGGTAGTTTCATTATATTGAGGCTGGAAATAACCAATTGCACTATCAATAACCAGCCACAATACGATATACGTCAGAATACCCAAGGCCAGAATTCGAATTACCTTCATTTAGACACCTTCCTCTGTTTTGACTAATAGAAATTTATCTTTTGCACGCCAAATAGCAAGCGTTGGAATTAGAAATACCATCATCGTCACAAGCCCCAGAATCAAGCCTCCGCCACGTGGATCAAATATATTCCATACCAGCATACCCAAACTGATCTGGCCCAGATACAAAGCCGCCCATGGCCACATCCAAGCGCGCATTTTAAAAAAGCCGAAGCTGCCAAAACCATAGATCAACCAGTGGAAAGGCGCGGTTAGTTTTGCTGCCCACTCGTGGAAGACCCACCCAAACCACACCTCCTCATCCTCGGCGAGCGGCTTTAAAAAAATATCAAAGGGTAGATACACGAAGGTCATGTAGAGGCAAAATAAGAACAGCATGTTCATCCACCAAACACGTTTTTGCCATTCAAGTAGTATTTTCTTTGGTATCACACTTTCCCGTCCTGCCCAAACATACATTAAAGCAAACCGACTATCTCTGCTACCAGTTCATCCGGCCGCCTGGAACCAGCGGCAATGCAAATATCCGCATACTTGTCGTACAAAAGATGCCTCTCTTTAAATAAGGCTGCAAAACTTTGCTCCGGATGTCGAGCAATCCCCCGGCTCTCATAATTGTGTATACGCTTTTGCAGAAGGGAGATTTCCACATCAATAAACACCACCATAGCATTACGCTTCAAATGCGCCATAGCAGACTCACCATAAACAGCGCTACCCCCCGTCGCTATCACCGTTGCATCCAACTCTAATCCCAGAATGACTTGTTCTTCAATATTTCTCAGCGCAAGAAAGCCCTGCCGAGTAATTATCTGCTGAAGCGTTTCACCGGTTTTAGTCTGGATAAGCAAATCAGTATCAATAAAATTTAAGCCCAATTCCTTGGCCAGCAATATACCCACAGTACTTTTACCTGCACCGGGCATACCAATCAATACGATACTTTTTTGTCCTGGAGGTAAAACTCTAGGAGACATGCTGTACGGTAATCAGGCCTTCATTCAGAGATCCCGAGCGGAAGCCTGCCAAATCCAGCGTGACAAAACGATAACCGCAGGCCTGGATCTTTGTCTGCAATTCCTCCGCCTGTTCCAGGGCCATACGGAATTCCTCTTTACCAATTTCCAGGCGTGCCACATCCCCATGATGGCGCACTCTGAATTGGGAGAAACCCAGACTGGACAATACACTTTCTGCACTCTCTACCTGGGACAATAAACTCACCGAAATTTTTGTGCCATAGGGAACTCGGCTGGATAAACAGGCAGCCTGGGGTTTCTGCGCATTTTCCAAACCCAGATAGGCTGACAAATTTCGTATATCTGCTTTGGTAAAACCTGCGTCAACCAGAGGAGATATGACGTCGTGCTGACTGGCTGCCAGTAAACCCGGTCTATGGTCACCCAGATCATCACAATTGGTACCGTTCAAGATAGCTTGATAGCCTCTTTGAAGGCCAAGCTCAGCCAACATTTTATACAGTGAAGTTTTGCAATAATAACACCGATCAACGGGGTTCTCTTGATAGGATGTGTTGTTTAGTTCATCCGTTACTATCACTTCGTGCTGGATACCCCACGCTTTAGCCAGATGCTGCGTCAACAGCAAATCACTGCGCTTTAGACTCACCGAACCGGAAGTGACCGCCAGAGATTTTTCACCCAACTCCTGGCCAGCCACAAAAGCCACCAAAGAACTATCCACCCCACCAGAAAATGCAACAATTACACTGCCAAAAGTAGAAATGCCCGCCCGCAGACGATCGTATTTTTCCTTTAAGACCTGATCCATTTCCCCGTCATCCTCATTAACGTATCTTAAATTACTGCCGTGCCCTACAAGGCATTAATCTGGCTGGCCAGAAAACCCGCACCAAAACCATTGTCAATATTGACCACGGATACTCCCGTCGCACAGCTATTCAACATACTCAGTAACGCGGTGATACCCTTGAATGATGCACCATAACCAATACTGGTCGGTACTGCGATGACGGGCTTATCGATAAGACCACTTACCACGCTAGGTAAGGCACCCTCCATACCCGCAACCACCACCACAACCCTGGCCTGACGTATCTCATCTATCTTTGCCAACAAGCGGTGTATGCCAGCCACACCAACATCCGAGATTCGTAAAACCGGATTATCAAAAAATTCAGCGGTCACTGCTGCCTCTTCCGCCACAGAAAAGTCAGAAGTACCAGCAGTAACAACCGCTATAGCAGTACTGCGAGGTGCCTTTGACTCTAACTTGAGCGCAATTAATCTTGCTTGCTCATGGAACTCTGCTTCGGGTACAGCCTGGCCTATTACAGCATACTTTTCCGGGGAAACCCGTGTCACCAAAACATTTTGGTCTTGCGCAGCCTGAGCTTTCAATTTATCTACTATTTGTTCCGGCGTTTTATATTCGCCATAAATAACTTCGCTTGCACCTGTGCGCCGTTGTCGGTCCAAATCCAGAGTACTGTGCCCCAAATCCTGATAAAATTGCCCTTCGATTTGCTGGCGAGCAATTTCAATATCTATTTCTCCTGATTTAAAAGCCGCCAGTATAGATTCGACAGTATTCATCAAGTCACAACATCCTGGCTAAGGGATTTTGCCACTTCTGTATCAATCAGTTTTTTTATGGTCAGATAATCCAGGCAATTTTCTTGTGCCAAAGCCTGTACGTGCTCAAACTCAGTTTTCCATCTCCGCAAACCCGATTTAAGTTGCACAATTTTCACCTGTACCGCTCCAAAACTTGTATTAATGGTACGCAGCTCCCGAGCTAAACTAAACTTCTCCACATTGAAAACTCGAATACCCAGGGTAGTGGAGTTTTCAAATAAATAGTCAACAAGTCGACTCTGAAGCGCATAGGAACACAAAATGGAAATATTTTGCCCGGGGCGAGACTTCTTCATTACCAATGGCACAAAGCAAACATCCATTGCACCCAATGCAAACAAGCCCTGCATCAAGGGTTGAAATGCCTCCGGGCTCATATCATCAACATTGCATTCAATCTGAACAGTTTGTTCCACTATATAATCTGATTCGGGGTTATGCATTTTAAAAACATCATCAGCACTTTTGCTCTCTCCCAGCATTACCCGCAATACGTTGGGTCTTTCAAAATTTTTTCGTCCCAGGCCATATCCAACCTTACTGGCCTTAAAATCTCCCGAAGCAGCAAAACTACGGACGGCGTATTTTAAAATTGCTGCACCAGTAGGCGTGGTTGCCTCGCCCTGCACACCACCATAAGTACAAGGCACACCCCTCAGTATTTCCGCGGTAGCGGGTGCAGGTACTGGCATTAACCCATGTTCACATTTAACCATACCTGCGCCTAACTCCACAGTGCGACACAAGACGGTATCAACAGCCAGATAGTCCAGACATATACTGGCCGCTACAATATCAACAATGGAATCCGTGGCACCCACTTCATGAAAATGGATTTTATCTGGCGTGGTGCCATGCACCTGCGCTTCTGCATCGGCGATTATACCAAAAATTGCCAGTGCAGCTTTTGTAATGGCCTGGGGGTAGGCTGCAGATTCAACGATATTCACAATATCAGACAAGTGGCGCACATTGGCCACGGCACCGCGATGAATTTCCACTCGAGCCCGGGTACCGCGAATGCCCATTTTCTTTTCCGTGGAAATGCGCAAAGTAAATTCTTCCGCAAGCGATAATTGCGCCAGACGCTCTTGCAAATATTCCACCGGCACACCCAAATCCACCAACGCACCAATATGCATGTCGCCCGCAATGCCACTGAAACAATCGTAAAGCAGTGTTTTGCCGTTCATTTTTTAATCAACGAATACCTGAAATAGTAATCAGCCGTTTATCTCTCGGCTGAGGAAATACTGAGCGCGGCGTATCGAGATTCATTTAAAGCAACTATGCTGGCATCAAATATTTTGTATCCCAAAGCATAGACAGTACCCGCGCAAATACTATAAACACCATAACCCAGGTCGAACACAAAGTTAACCGGAACAGAGCTAAGGCAACGTGATGCTGATTTTACTCAGTATGATAGCGGCTTATTGGAGGATAAGGCACCCGCCCGGGCAGCAGTGGCGTGTTGCAACATAAATTCGCTGGCCTCACGTGCTGGCATGGGCCTGGCATACAGATAACCCTGAACCTGATCACAGTTCATCTGCTGGAGAATTTGCAGCTGTTCTTCATCCTCTACGCCCTCTGCAACAACTTCCAGGCCTAAACCATGGGCCATCGTCACTATGGCACCAACAATCTTTTGGTCATTTTTGTCCGTTGCCAGATCCTTCACAAACATTCGATCCACCTTGAGTATATCCAGTGGGAATGATTTCAGGTAAATAAGAGAAGAATACCCCGTTCCAAAATCATCAATGGCCAATTTCACACCTAAACTCTTGAATTCAGAAAGTACCCTTATATTTGCATCCGCATGGCTCATGATAACGCTCTCGGTTAGCTCAAGCTCAATGGTATGAGGATCAACTTTTGTCTCCGCCATTATTTTTTCAAGTGTTTCAACTATGTTTGCCTGCCTGAACTGCAAACTACTTAGGTTAATTGCCATAGTCATCGGAGGCAGTCCTGCCTGCTGCCAAGCGTAATTTTGCTCACAGGCGGTTCGAAACACCCATTCTCCAATAGACAGAATAAGCCCGGTTTCTTCTGCAATGGGAATAAACACATCGGGTGGAATGCTCCCCAATTCCGGGTTATTCCAACGCAACAGTGCCTCCACACCCTCTATTGTATTTGAAGACAAACCAATTTGTGGTTGGTAGTGAAGCTCGAACTCCTCTTGCTCCAATGCCGTTCTCAATTTAGTTTCATGATTCAGCCGTTCCAGTGTGCGCTCATTCATTTCTGGCGAATAAAACTGAAAATTATTTTTACCCACGCGTTTGGCGTGGTACATGGCAATATCTGCATTTTTCAACAAGTCACTGGCAGTTTTGCCATCTTGTGGATAGATCGCTACACCAATACTCGTGGTTATATACAGTTCATGAATGTCTTCGTTTCCCGGTTTAGATATTAAATATGGCCGGGATAGTGAATTCTGCAGACGCTGAATTATTTTTTCGGTATCCCCCGCACCGCTTACATCTGTTAGAACAAGCGTAAACTCATCTCCACCAAATCGTGACACCTTCGCGGCGCTTTTATCTGAGCTATGTCCTGCGAAGACTGCGTCGTTTATTCTAACCCCTTCTCCCAGCCGGGCAGCAACCTCTTTTAATAGGTAATCCCCTGCCTCATGACCGAGACTGTCATTCACTCGCTTAAAGTCATCCAGGTCGATATAGACCAAAGATAATACCGTCCCTGAGCTACGCGCCGTGTCCAAACTTTGTTGCAGGTATTCATCAAAAGAGCGCCTATTAGGCAGATTGGTCAAAATATCGTGGTAAGCTAAATGCCGAATAGTATCGTAAGACCTTTTGAGTTCTGTGATATCCATAATCGTACCGGTATACCTAGTACCATTAGCGCTTTCAGTAGGCACTGCTTTACCCGTGACTGCCACTGTTCTCACTTCTCCATCGGGTATAACTATGCGTAGTTCGATTTCGTACGGCTCTTTGGTCTCGGTAATTTCTATCATTTGACTTCTTGCCACAACATAATCATCAGGGTGCAGGTACCGAAAGAACTCTCGCAAGGATCTTGATGCACCCAAGTTACGACCAAGAATACGACTCGCCTCATCCGAATAATACATATATTGGTCGATTGGATTCCACTCCCAATATCCCAGGCGGGCATTTTTTTGTGCATCTAATAACCGGGCCTCGCTGGTCTTTAGTTCCTTGAGAAGTTTACTAGAACGTAAGACATAATTAATACGGTGAACCAGTACCTTCCAATTCACGGGTTTTACTGAAAAGTCCGTCGCCCCTGCTCGAAATGCGGTTTCTATGGATTTCACGTCATCTCTGCCGGTGAGCATAATAACGGGGACGGACTTACCTTCTGGCAGACTACGCAGTTTCTCACATGCAACAATACCGTTCATATTAGGCATCTCTACGTCCAGTAGAATCAAATCGGGTTGCCCACTCTCGAATTGTACGAGCATATCGTGCCCATCTACTGCCTCTAATACCCGAAAACCACAATCTAACAGCATATCCCTAGCCACAAAACGAGCGGTATCATCATCATCGGCCACCAAAATACGCGGCATATCATACTGGCTATTAATACATGTATTTTGCGCCAGAGATTCATCTGACTCATTGCTTTTTATATCCTCGTTTAAATCTACAGCCAGACTTTTATATGCGCTAAGCAATTTATCGTAATCTTCACGCGCACCAGACAAGTCACCATCAATGCCTTTTATTTCAAGCTTTTTGCACAACGCTACCAATATGGTGGAACCAATATTCCCACTACTGGATTTAAGACTATGTGCAGCTTCTCGTACTCCTTTCGTATTACTCTCATCAATGGATTTTTTTAGCTGCACCAGCAGCGGACCTGCAACGGCAAAGTACATGCTAGTCAGCTTGCGAAATTTGGCAACGAAATTTTCTCCATAAAGATCCCGCAGGTCCGAAAGGACATTCTCGTCCAGAGAAGCATAAGAAACTTCAGCGTTTCCATCTGCTGTTTGAGAATTACTAACTTTGGTTTCAATATCAGGCAATTCTCCACTGTCCGCCGGGGCCAACCAGTGTTCGAGAATTTTAATGAGCTCACTTTGCTCAAAGGGCTTACTCAAATAATCGTCCATTCCTGCTGCAAGAAAGCGCTCGCGATCTCCATCCATCGCATTAGCCGTGAGGGCAATAATCGGAATGCGAGCAGCACCCAACGATTCCCCTTCGCGAATTTTCTGCGTTGCCTGACACCCGTCCAAAACAGGCATTTGTATATCCATAAATACAAGATCGTAGTCATGCTCGTTTACCGCACGCACTGCATACTCGCCATTTTCCGCCAGCTCAACCTCACAACCAAAAAGCTCCAGCGTATCCTGGGCTACCATCTGATTTACAAGATTATCCTCTGCCAGCAATATTTTTGCTTTAAACTGAGGTAGAGTGCTTGCTTCCTGTTTCTTATCCTGTACCGGGATGGCGCTCCTTTCCAAGGTAAGCATCTCTAATGCGATTTTAATGCAATTCAACATTTCTGGAGCAAACACGGGCTTACGCACCAACTGCGCTATGCCAAGATTCGGCGCTGCTTCAAGCGCATGTTTCATATCACCTGTAGTTAACAAGATCATTTGAGTTTCGGAATAGTTTTCATCCCTGTTTATAGCCTCTGCCAGCTCAAGTCCATCCATACCCGGCATGAACAAATCCAGAATTACCAAATTGAATGGCCGGCCGGCGGAATGGTTTGTAGCTATTAAAGTAAGCGCCTCAACACCGCTAGATACCAAACTCGTATCCAAGCCCCATTTAACCAGTTGCCGGCCAAGTAATTCTCTGCAGGTTTTGTTATCGTCAACGATCAATACACGCTGCCCATTAAAAGGTGACACAGCTTTTGTCGCCCAGCTCTCCTCACCAGACAGATTCTCGAACTCCGCTGAAAAATAGAATATTGCACCTTCACCTAACTCACTTTTGAGTGACATTTCGCCATTCATCATCTTGACAAGCTCTGTCGAAATACTCAAACCCAGACCCGTACCACCAAAGGTTCGCGTGGTGGAATCATCCGCCTGTGAAAATGCTTCGAATATGCGTTTTTGCGCTTCCGGTTTGATACCAATACCAGAATCATGCACTTCAAAACGCAAACGTGCTTTACTCTCAATTTCTTCACTGCCATTTTCATTAAGTATCGCTGCGTCAATCAGAGTAACCTGTATAAGGACTTCACCAATTTCCGTAAATTTAATCGCGTTTCCTATCAAATTTACCAATATCTGCCTTAATCGCCCCGAATCTCCAATTAAACTAAGGGGAACATCATCACCAACTTCGTAGAGCATCTCCAGCCCTTTTGTTGCGGCTGATTCTGCGAACAAATTTGCGACATCAACAACAAGCTCCCGTACAACAAACTCAGTGCAGTCCAACACCAACTTATGGGCTTCAATCTTGGAAAAATCCAGGATGTCGTTGATAACATTAAGTAGGGCCACTCCGGAATTCTGTACTGTTTTAAGATATCGCAGCTGCCGATGGTTCAATTCAGTACCCAATAACAGCTCTGTCATACCTAGAACGCCATTCATGGGCGTGCGAATCTCATGGCTCATATTTGCCAAAAACTGGGATTTCATGCGATTCCCTTCTTCTGCTTCCTCTCTGGCTAACTCCACCACCTGGTCACGACTTTCTATCTGCCCCAACATGACATTGAAGCCTTCTATCAGATCACCTAGTTCATCATCCCTGTTCTTTTTAACACGCAGCGAATAATTTTGCCGGGTGGAAACATCCTGCATAGCATTTGCAAGACGAATAATGGGCTCAGATATTACTCGTTGAAATCGCACGGCCAAAATATACGCAAAAACCAGCCCAGCCAGAAAAAACAACCCGACAACTTCCATCTGCCTATACACACTATCGAGTAACTGTGCTGTGCTTACCTGAATACTGATATAACCCACCACACGACCGGACGCCTCAATGGGCTGTGCTACATGGAAATATCTGTCGTGATACTGTACAACTTTATTGGAACCCACCGTTCCTTCGATGACTTGTTGAGAGGGCAAAACTGCCAATCTGGCGGATTGACTATTTACAAGCTTTACCAGACTTTCATGTAATGGATTTGAGCTTTCAAAAAATGCGAAGGGCTCCCGTGTCTGAGTAAATATTTGCGCCGAAATAGTCGTAGAATCAGCACCCAGCGCTTCAAGGATTTCATTCGCTGTATCGGGGTCATTGAAAGCAAGCGCCCCGGTACTATTTGTCCCAACAACAGCTATCAGTTTACCTGCGGTGTCGACCAGACTTACACGCCTGGCCTGGTAATCTACATAACCATAGCTGCCAAAAATCCCTACGATAATAATCGCAGTGATACCTACGACAATCAGAATAAGCTTCTGTCTTACACCCATATTGGAAATTGTTCTGCGCCGCCCCATTGTCTAGTTCGATCCAACTATTGTAGCCAGACCCAACAGTTTGGCACTTGCATTCAATTTCGCACTTGATAGTTTACGAGTATTGATGACTAAACGAATACGACCATTGTGATTGGACAACGCGATCATTCCCCCGGCACTAGCAAAACCTTCTGCATCCGATACGGTCAAAATACCAAATGTACTGTTACTTTCCATTATTTCTGAATAATGCCACTCAACATAGTCAGGCAGATAGAAAATATGACATCCTTCCAACTGATCTGCAGTGGTGATAGACCGCACCTTAAACTCTCTGCCAGCCAGGGATTCACCCTCTACAACTTTACGTAAAATTTCCGATACCTGGTTTTTACCAGCTACGCAAAAATTAAAAGCTGACGATTCATGCACAAAGGCTTTTTTTGGCCATCGAACAAAGCGTGCAAAATTATAGATAAATATCGCCTTTATCTGATCCTCTTTATAACTTTGATCTTCAGCAAAAACCGGGCGAGACGTACAGGCCAGTGCGAGCAACACACAGGCAACCAGGGAAATAGATATCCCCCTACCCAGCTTGTTTTGCTTGTATCGAGCCACTATGTTTACCTGATCCACTCTAGATACGCCAGTCCAGCTGCAGATAAACGCTACGTTCAACCAGAGTTTCAGCCGACCTAAATATAATTGGGCTATATTCTAAATGTTCATCCTGAAGCATATTTTGAACGACCAGGGACAAGCCAATGCCAGGACTGACTTTCCAGGCCAGACGTAAATTCATGGACAAATAGTCACTTATTGATTTCGACGGGAGTTTATCCACATAATTTGCGTTCAGATCCAGGGTAAAGTCCTGCCCAAAATTCATCGACGAGTTCAAACCAAATTGAAACTCCGGTGAATCTCCTTCTTGTCCCACGGAAATAATATCCGTGCTACTGGATTTTACGTTTAGCTGCATGTTTAGAAAAGACCCATGCAGGCGCACGCGCCACCAGTCTCTCAATCGCCAGTCAATGGCTAACTCAACACCCCGAGTACTACCTTCGAGTTGACTGTCAATGATCTGCTTAATGCTCAAATACGGAAAAGGCTCTGCCTCAACACTTACACTAACCGTTTCGATAGAACGCAATTTCTGATAGTCGCTATAGAATAGCGCCAGATCAAACTTAACTTTATCAGATATCGTCCAACGATAGCCGGCCTCATAGCTGATCAGTTCTTCAGAACTCACAGCACCGACACCACCACCATTAACGAATAATGGCAATCCACCCGTATCAGGCGTCGCCAGGCTGCTCTCGAAACCAATGTTCGACCCCTCATCAATCCGGCCAGGCGTGCGAAGCGCCTTTGATACGGCCAACCAGACCACGCGACTATCATCAATTTTATGCAAAAAGCGTATACTCGGTTCTACCTCTACACCAGTATATTCATTGTGTTGAAACTTAGCGCCAACCGTCAATGCCGCCTTATCTTCCAGTAGAGAGATCTCATCCTGCAAAAACATGCTGTAAAGACTCAGAGTTTTTTTACTGGGCAGGAGCCTGGCGAAATCACTTGTCAGCACTTTATCTTTGGTATGCCGGTAACCCAATCCCCATACCATATTGTGCCTATCCCACAAGACAAACTGGCGTTGATATTCCAGGTCAAAGGTATTGCGCGTAACATTTATTTGCGATTGATTATGTTTGAAGTGATCAAAATATATTTGAATTTGCTGCTGTGAGCTCTCGGTCTGATTTTCAGTCCATCTTGCCAGCAGACTGGAACTGGAAAGGTCAACCCGCTCATCAACTAGATTTAGATTTCCAGTGCTTATCGCATCCAGAGTTGGGTAGAATATCTGTTCACCATATTCGGCATCATATATGTCCCCCTGCACAGTAAAGTCATTGGCATAATCTTTCTGCCAATCAAGCCTGAACCCACCACGCAGCCCATCAAAATCGTCATTGGCAGCACTGCCACCGGGAAGTATCTGATGGTCGCGATCAAAATACTTCGCATAAACACGATAGTGCATGTTTTCGTCTACTTCACCGCCAAAGCGCCCACCCACGGTAATTTTGTCTTCATCACCCACACGAGTGTAAAACAGCCCACCCAGTGTATCTATAGCTTGTTTGGTGATGATGTTGATTACGCCATTGACTGCATTAGCACCCCAGGCAGTGGCACCAGGGCCACGAATGACTTCTATGCGATCTATGTCTGCCAGTAAAGTATCCTGCATTTCCCAGTAAACACCACTGAACAGTGGTGTATAAACAGAGCGGCCATCCATCAGGACCAACAGCTTGTTGGCAAAACGGCCATTAAAACCCCGGGAACTGACAGCCCATTTTGCGCCATCAATACGAGCCACGTTTAAGCCGGGCACCATCCGCAATAAATCAGGAATAGTGGTTAGTCCAGAGCGCTGGATATCCTCACTGGTAATGACAAAAACGGCAGCCGCCGTATCCCCTGCCTTCTGAGCCGTTTTACCGGCAATGGTCACCTCAATATCAAATAGTTCCTGTAGACTCAGGCTCTTCAGTTCTTGCAGATCTTCACTCGCTTGAAGGCTGTCAGCAATTCCCCACAGGCTGGGAAAAATAGCCCCCAACAATGCCAGCGTCCGGACAGCTAGCAAAATTTTCCTACGCCAACGTGGTCTCAGCAGGTGCAATTTCCACAGGCAGGAGTGAGCCTGCTCTGTGCTACAGCGAGCAGGTGGATATAAATTGATGATTCCATACATGAGCAACTCTTTTGTTCCGTGCACGCATAAAACAACGTGACTAATCGCGAGTAAATTCCGTTCAATTTGGTTCTTCTACTCTTGAGTCTAGGAGAGATACGTGAGATTGCGACTAAAATTTGTAGGACTAAGTCACACTAAAATTCTGAGGAAAAGCGCGTATTTATTTTTACATCACGAATAAGCGGTGAAGACAAAAAGAAGAAAGATATTTAATTTAGCTTAGCCGCGATTTGCCAGCGATGAGTAGTACGAACATTCCAAGCGCAGTATTTTTACCCGCAGTCCCAGGCTACCTCAGCAACTATCGCAAACTGCCGCTTCAGTTCATAAAAGCCGCCGCTTCAGTTCATAAAAGCCGCCGCTTCAGTTCATAAAAGCCGCCGCTTCAGTTCATAAAAGCCGCCGCAGCGCTTTTTACACGCCGCTGCTTCAGTTTTTACAAGCCGCTGCGGCGCTAACCCCGGCGATTTTTCCGAAAACGGCTCCGGCCATTAACCCGGTACCACCGGGATAATTATTATAAAAAAGGCCGCCCACAAGCTCACCGGCAGCGAACAAACCCCGGATTTCATTGAAGTCATTATCCAGGACCGCGGCATCTGTAGATATACGCAATCCGCCATAGGTAAAGGTTACGCCACAAGTGACTGCATAGGCTTCGAATGGGCCTTCATCAATACGATTTGCCCAGTTGGATTTAGGGATATTAAGCCCTTGAGTGCATCGTTCATCTTTAACATTAGGATTAAAAGATGGACCGCCTGGCACAGATTGGTTGTATACTTCAATGGTTTTTAGGGCCGCAGCGGCATCAACGCCCTCCAGTTTTTTAACCAGCTCCGGCAAGGTATCAGCCATCACTTTGGTGACTTGCGGAATGCGATACTCGTCGCGCAGAAGATGCGTGACCTTCTGGTCAAAAATCTGCCAGGCAAAATTACCCGGTTGGGCAAGAATCACGCGCCCATATTTCGCATAGGTGTAATTTCGAAAATCAGCCCCTTCATCAAGGAAGCGTTCTCCATTAGCATTCAGCATTATGGAAAATGGATAGGAGTGTTTCTGAAAACCATCTCCGACGGCAATATCTCCAAATTCAGGCGCATTGCGCTCCCAGCCAACTGCATGGCAGCCAGACCAATTGCCCGCCGCTGAGGCACCAATATCCAAGGCCATTTTTAAACCCATACCGGTATTGAAACGAGTACCTCGCACCTTGGCCAGATCCCAGCCTGCGCCGAGGTAGCGCGCACGCCACTCGGGATTGGCCTGAAAACCGCCGCTTGCCAATACCACTGACTTGGCATGGAGGGTTTTACTTATGCCCTCGTGTTTAACTTTGACGCCCTTTATGCCCGTATCGTCCACAATCAGTGACTGGGCTCGACAGTTATAAAGGGTAGCAATCCCATCACGTGCGGCAATATCGGTCCAAGCCTGTATCAAGCCTTCACCACCACCCCAGGCCTCCACGGTCAAACCACCCCAAAACTTGAACTTACCATCCACTTTAAATGCCTGACGTCCCCAAATAGGCATAAATCTAACACCTTTCTCCTGCATCCAACGTAAGGTAGGACGACTTCTGGTAACCAGCAATTCACATAAATCAGGATGAGTCCGATACTCAGTCACCCGACCCATATCGTCAAAAAACTGTTCCTCTGTATAGGTCCCAAAATCTGTCTGCAGGATCTCATCCTCTGTCAAATCGGGTATCACGCGCTGGAGATCCTCTACACCATCATAGCAAACCCGAAAGGCACCAGCAGTAAACCGCGTATTTCCGCCAGTCTCAGCCTCAGGCGCGCAATCAATTACCAGTACCGAAGCGCCTGCTTCGCGAGCACTAGAGGCGGCGGCATAGGCCGCATTGCCCGCTCCAACAACGAGTACATCTGTAGAAATTGTTTCCTTTGTCATATTGTTGCTTCAGCCATAAAATACATTTAAATACTATGAGCGCTCAGGATACTCTATTCAATGGTAGCTGCCTGCATGGAAAACGGAAAAAAGTTG